>JABDJF010000037.1 GCA_013002645.1 Myxococcales bacterium | reverse complement strand
AGCGAGTACCGTGCGACCTATCTGGCATTGGCGCGCGGCGAATTTCCGCGCGACCGTCATGGCTACCGTGCCAAGAAAGACCAGTACCTCGAGCTCTACGGCATTTTGCCGAACCTGTCTTTGCTGAGGCAGCGGTTCGCGGAGGTCCGCGCGTTGCAATGCGCTGAGCAGCTCGACCTGGCGCCTCTTCAGGAGTTTGAAGGATTTCTCGCGTATCAGAAGGGCCGCCGCCCGGCGCGTCGGCTTGCGCGCTATGACCTCCTCAAGCCGAAGATGGTCGCTCTCATCGAGCGCGCCCAAGTCGAAAGCCTGGACCAGCTCACTCGCGCGCACACCGCAGACGCCGACGAGTGGGAGGAGGTCGAGGAATACCGGACGGTGGCGCCCGAGATTGAGGCCATCACCGCTGCTCAGGCCCGGCTCGAGTGCGAAGGCTTTTTCGAGGGCCGCGGCGAGTACACGCCGGGCCTGTTCGATTGGGGCACGCACGAAGCGCTTGCCGAGTTCGAGCGGCGGCATCGCGTCTACGGTTGGGGCTTCATCGGGAAAGACACCCTGGCTGTGTTGCAGGAGACGCCGCAAGAGACCGAGCGGGAGGCCTTGATTCGAATGCTGACCGAGCGCGCGATGCATGCCGCAGAAGTCATCGAAGATGGCAGTACATCGTTTTTGCGCGACGGCGAGCCGCGTACCTACAAGACCGAGGACGGGCGCGAGCTTCAGATTCCAAACTTCGAAGCCGAGCTTCGCGAGCGCGTCGTCGAGGCGTTCGGCCTCCAGACGCCTGAATCGACCTATGCCTGGCTGGAATCGCTTGGTGAGATCCCCGCGGAGAAAGTCGTCGCGATTCGGGACATCGAGCGGCCTCCGTACTACAGCGACGCCATGGACCTGAGCGTTTCGATCGATCGTGGCGACGTCTGGTTCGAGTTCCCTTTTGACGAGGACGGAAAGGCTCGTAGTCAACCGGTGAGTCGCCGGCCACGGCTCACGATCCGCGTCAACTACAACGGGCAGAAGATTCCCCTCGCGCGTTTTGGCACCACCATCGGCGGTTGGCGGACCGACTACATCGATGGGGCCGTGATGCTGAAGTACAAGGGCTCGCCAACCGGGCGGCGGGTGTGGAGCCGGATTTCTGCTGCGCCGGTTTGGGTGCCGCCGGAGAGCACGCCGCCGCGCGTGATGGTCAAGAAGCGACGCAGGCGCGGCAAACAATACTTCGAGGTGGACTACCATACGACGGGCCCGAGCTACGCGTCCGCGTACGGCCTGGTCGCGGCCTACCACCGCAAGTACTACCGCGGCGCGGACGGCACCATGCAGGTCGGCGGCGACGAGGGCATTCGGACGCACGGCTCGGTCGACTACATGAGCATCATGCGGCGCCACTCGCACGGCTGTCATCGGATGCACAACCACATCGCCGTTCGCCTGATGTCGTTCGTGCTCGAGCACCGTCCCCACACCCGCTACGGCCAGCAACCGATGATTTACCGGCGTGAGTTCGAGTTCGAAGAAGAAATGTACCTGATGGAGTTTGACAAGGGCGGCTACAACTTCGTGCTCGATGAGCCCCTGTACGTCGAAGTCCTTCCGGGGCGAATTCGGGGCCAAGTCAAGGAGCCGATCGAAGTCGCTTTGCCGCGCTATGACCGCGAGGTTGACGCATACGTGATGCCCGACGGTGCGTGGGTCAGCGTCGACCGCTTCGGCAACTTGACGCCTCGGGTGAAACCCTTCGATTTCGACGCGCCACTCGAGGCGCCGGAGCTGGCCGAGGATCCGTTCACGACGACGGCGGAGGTGACGACCGCAAGCGAAGGCGGCATGCCCGCGACCGCGCCGGCGGCGATTCCGGTGAATACGACGCCGGTGCCAGTGAATACGACGCCCGCACCGGTGCCGTCGACGCCCGCACCGGTGCCGTCCACGCCCGCGCCAGTGCCGTCGGCGCCCGCACCGGTGCCGTCCACGCCCTGAAATCGAAGCGATTTCGCGCGTCGGGTTCCCTGTGGATGACTTGGGCGCAACACGTTCGCGTTGTGGAAAAAGAATCGCGTTTTCCACAAGCGAATTCCGTTGATCTCCTTCGGCGGATCGGTGACAAAAGGGGTCGGAAGATCGCGACAGCGAGCTCGGACGTTCTTTGAATCAACCCATCTGACGACAGCAGCGCAAGTTGTTGTCTCTCACTCTCACGGGGGCGAGGGGCGAGGCCGAAAGGCTTCGCAGTCGGGAGGCGCAGAGAACGCCGAACGTGTCCGTGGGTCGTGAGCATTGCACAAGCCGTTGGCCTGATGCGTGGGTCCGAGTCGAGCGAAAGCTCAGGCAAGGGCCGTCGACGCGAGGGGCAGCGGTGGAAGGCGCACCAGAATCGGGACGTCGCTCGGGTTTCACCACAGAGCGAGCGCGAAGGTTCTAGACGAGCCGACGGCGGCACCTGGCACTAGGGCCGACCGATGGCCGTGACGGCGCGTCAGAGGTTCGGAGCTCGGCCGTTTCGACGACCGAGCCCCCGCCAAAGCGAGCGCGACGGGGTGACACCGTCGGCTCACCGTCTACAAGCCGGTTCGGAACCGGCGGCGGTAGTCTCACGAGGTTCGGGTGCCCATCTTTGAAAACTAAAACTCTGGATTGCACGCGTCGGCCTGAACATGCTGCGCAACACCGCCGTGCTGAGGGCGAAAGCCCCGGCGGCGGAGCGGAGTGCGGCATGAGCCATTGGATTCGCCACAAGCGAATCCCACTACGCGCCCTTGGAGAGCCGAAAACCAGGGGTTCAGGTACGACGAGAGTCGTCGCGGAGTCCAATCACGACGGTTTGCTAAACCCAAACCATCGCTGGGGCTCTGTCCGAATGAAGAGCGTAGGGCAACCTATGCGGTTCTTCGGTATCTCGAACCAATCATGGGAGAGGTACGACGTCAGCGCGCGGGACGTGTCGGTCAAAGCTCCTCCAGTGAGTCCAATAGCTCACGCGGGGGGTTGGCAGGCTTCCCGACGGGGAATGCATCGCGCCGGAACGTGTCGCGCAAAGCAGGAGCGGCTGAATAGGCCCACCATCGAGCCTCGGCTCGAAATCCAGACAAAGTCGGTCGTGGTGAGTGCGACGTATTCGCGCCCACCGAGCCAAGCGACGAGTTTTCGTCGCAAGGCCAGCGAACTTCCAAAAGGGGCGATCCGTGCCGGGTCGCCCCTTTTCTATGTAAACTACTGAAATCTATAATTCTTTCCTGACGACACTTCAGCCCGGTGCCGTCAGGGTGCCGTGGGGAGGTGACGAGGGCTCGAGATCGGCCACGATTCGGAGCTGTGCGCGCTTTCCAAGGTGCGCATACTGCTCCGTGCTTTTGAGTGACCTGTGCCCTAGTTGCGCCTGTATCGCCTTCATGGAGTGCCCTCCCGTGGCCGCCTGGCTGGCCACGGAGTGACGCCCAATCCTGTGGTGTCCGAGCTCGCGAAGCCCTAGATCGCGCTGTACGAGGCGCATAGGGCGCGCATGGGAGTGGACCTTCGTGGGAAAGGACCCGTCCTTGCTGAACAGGAACTCTGGCCCCGCGAATCCGCTCTTGATGTGCCAGCGAATCGCGTCGACCACATCCTGTGTAAGCGACAGAGTAAGCACACGATTGTTCTTTCGTGGCCCAAGGGCCGCAGGGCGATCCTTGTGGCCACGTTGCACCGCGCGATCGACCACCAACATAGGCGGGACGTCGCGAATTCGATCCCTTGAGATCGCGTAGACCTCGCCGGTGCGCAGCCCGAGGCGTGTGGTGATGTAGAAAAATGTGTACCATTGCGGGAACCTCTCGAACATCCCGTCCAGGAACCTGTCGCGTTCCTGTTCGGTGTACCATTCGGG
>JABDJF010000818.1 GCA_013002645.1 Myxococcales bacterium | reverse complement strand
ACAAAATTCCGAGGAGCTCCTCGCCCTCCATCACCAGCAGATGCCTCGTTCGCTTTCCCGTCATGATCGCCATACATTCACGCGTTGTCACCTCGCGGCCGACCGACAGGACCTCATCGGCCATTGCGTCGCCTACCCGGGTCGTCGGCGAAGCCTTGCCACGGAGAAAGACGTTGCGAGCGTAGTCGCGCTCGGTGATCAGGCCAACGACCTTCTCGCCTTCGATGACGACCAGTGCGCCGATGTCTAGATCGGACATGCGTTTGATTGCGTCGTAGACCGTATCATCGGGAGAAACGGCTTGGATATCGTTGCCTTTGTGGTCCAGTAACTGCGCTACGGTGGTCATGGGGAGAGCGTACCACCGTTGCCCAGTGCGTAGAAGCCGGCGCGACCTGCGGCTTTGTTCGCTGGCCGTCCCGGGCAAAAAAGCGGTCACGCCGAACGCTTCCCGCTCACCCTCGGCCAGGAAGAGCGGCGCCGCTGGACTCTTGGATGACTTCCTGAACGAGGTCTGCGTATTGGTCGGTGATCACGTCGAGATCGAAGCGGCGCAACCAGTCCGCGCGGTCGGCGCGTCGCGACTCGTGATCCAGATCGGGCTCGTCGAGCTCGGCTTCGATGGCCGCAGCCAACGCGTCGGCATCCTGGACAGGCGTCAATCGCCCGAGCCGCCCACCGTCGAGCAGCTCTCGCGGGCCGAAGTGACAATCCGTCGATACGATCGCTGTCCCCGCACCCAAAGCCTCGATGAGCACCATCGGCAGGCCCTCATTGCGAGAAGACATCACGAAGACGCGAGCGCGGCGCATGAAAGCCTCGGCATTGTCGACGAAGCCGACGAGGAATACGCGGTCGGCCACACCCAGGTCTCTAGCCGCTGCCTCGAGTGAGGCGCGCTCAGGCCCCTCGCCGAGGATCACGAGATGGAGGTCGCGTCGCGAGGAAAGGCCCGCAAACGCACGCAGCAACATCGCAAAGTCTTTCTGCGGAGTCAGGCGCCCAACGGCCAGCAAGACAGGCTTGTCGAATATCGGTTCCTGCTCCGGCGTGAGCTCGAGAGACGCTGTGCGACTGTGTCGGGGATTGGGCAGGGCCAGCACTCTGCGCGGGGGCAAGCCAAAGACCTCCGCGGCGTCATCGGCGACCCCTTGTGAGCAGCCGGTCACGCGTTCGACGTGGCGATATGCAAAGCGCTCCGGCCCAAATCCCAGCCAGCGGCGAAACCACCACTGCGCCTCCGGCTCGCAGCGAAGAGCGTAGTGCTGACTCACGATGACGGGCACGTCGCGAACGACATACCGGCCGATGCCCGAAGCGATGTTCGCCGTGTGGATTAAGGACATCGCGCAACGCGGACGCGCTCGCTTGAGGTAACGTATCCAGCGCGGGGTGGCGAGGAGCTCATTGATGGCCCCGAGCTCCACCTTGTTCACTCCCGGCAATTCTTCGTCGCGTAGTCCACCGTGCGCGCAAGAAACGACCAGATCGACGCGCAAGCCGCGCTCCGCCAGGGCGCGGGCCATCAGGAGGGCCACCCGCTCGGCTCCACCCGCCGCGTACGAGGGAATGAAGATGGCGAGATCCGGCCGCTCGTCGCTGCTAGAAATGGAGTCGCTCATCTCAGACCGAGGAGGGGCACGCAACATAGGCTAGGCGCGCGGCCTGGCCATTCCAAGGAGGGTATTGCCCTCCGATTTTCCGAGCAGGTTGAGCACGCCCAGCATCGGTGCGCGCCAGATGAGCCCGGCGAGACCGTACTCGTTGCGTACGCTGGCGGCTGGAATCGGACGCGTCGCGAAACGCTCGACCGCGAAGCCGGCCCTTTCCAGGGCGACGCGCATGCTCTGCCGCCGGAAGAAGTTGATGTGTATCGGCGGGATGTTCACGGGAAGCGTCTGTCGCAAGCAATACGGATCGTCGAGATTGGGCACACTGAACACGAAAATCCCATCGGGCTTCAAGACGGCCCGAATCGACTTCAACATGCTGATCGGATCCGGCACGTGCTCCATGACTTCAAATGAGGTCACGACGTCGAATTTCTCATCGTGGTTTGCGGCGAAGTCTTCGATGACGCCGTTGAACATGTCGACGCCGAGGCTGCGCGCCGTCTCGGCCGCCAGTTTGGTGGGCTCCACCCCTTTGACGCTGAACCCGCGCTGCTTTGCGACGAGCAGGAAAGTCCCTGGACCGGTTCCTACGTCCACGAGCCTGCCGTTGAGGCGCTCGGTTTCGATCCAGCGAAGCGCCTTGCGCTTGAACCAACGCAGCTGTCGAACCCCCCAGTCACCCCTGGCCGTTTTCTGGGCGACTTCGACCATCTCGCGGTAATCCGCCTCACCGGAATACACTTCCTCATATTGCTCTCGCGGAATCCTCCGCAGCGCGGTGTACACGAAGGAACAGTCCGAACATTTCGCCATCTCGTACGAGTTGAACGGCTCGATCGCGGCCTGAGAGGCAGAGCCGCAGAGCGGACAACTATTCGCGCGCCCAGCGCCATCGAGGTCGAGTGCCGCCTTCGTGATCACGGTCCGCGCTGTAGCACCCCGCCCGAACCTCGCCAAGCGGCGTCTAACCGCCGACCGCCATGATGCTCCAGGCGATGATCAGCTGAGCCGCATAGTACAGGGGCAGCCCCCAGAGGCGATTGATGAAACCGTTCGAGACGAAGCGGTCTCGCACCACGGCGATATCGGACGCGGTGAACATCAGGGCGCCAACCGGAACCATCCATGGCGCGCCTGCCCCACCCGCCCCGATCGCCACGACGCACATCGCGGAAATCACGAGCATGTACGCGCCGATGGGGCCACGCATGTCCGGAGCATGCGGAAACACCCAGCGCGCGATCACGACCATGAACACCGCAAGCGCCCCCGCACTCACCAGGGCAAACGTCGTGTCGATGGGCAGGCCCGCGAACGCGATGACATAGGCTACGTGACCGAGCAGAAAGGAAACGAGGCCGGCGATGAAGTACTTCTTCGCAGACCCGAGCAGGCACACATCTCCGATCGCCCCGAGGATCAAGCCCAGCAAGATGATTTTTCCGTAGCGCGATTCGAGCGCCCCAAAGCCGATCGCCGCAACGATGAAGCCGAGTGAGGCAAAGGGCTTGCCCGAGGCACGCAGTCCGGGCCTATCCTTCCACTCCCCATAGAGGAGAACGGCAAGCCCCAGCGCGGTCATCCACTCGCCCATTGCGTTGAGTCCCATGGCCCTATTCCTTTGGTTCGCGCTATCGCCAGCTCGGTTGACGCGTGCCGGAGAGCACGGCGTTCCACAAGTCGCTCTCGAGCGACATTCGTTTCTTCTCAGCGACCGCCGTTGAAATGGGCACGTAGATGATCTCTTGGTTCCAGTAACCCACCATGGCGTCGGTCTTTCCAGCCATCGCGGCATGGACGGCGGCGCGCGCCATTCGGTCGGTCAGGATCCGATCCCAGGCGTTGGCGGGAACGCTGCGAATCGCATAGCTCGGATCGATGTACTTCATGTTGAGTGCGAGATTGCGCTCTTTGAAATGGCGCTTGATCCGGTCCCGCAGATACACGCCGATGTCTTCGAAACCGACGTTGCCCGACGCGTCTTGCTCGGCTTTCCTGTCCGTGAACAGGTGCTGCCCTGCCCCCTCTGCAACGACGACCACCGCATGACCACGCGTCAAAATCCGCCTCTCCAGTGCCGCGAGCAACCCGCCATCGCCCTCGAGGGGAAACGGAACTTCCGGCACCAGAACGAAGTTGGCCTCCTGACTCGCAAGGGACGCGCCCGCCGCGATGAAACCCGCGGCGCGGCCCATGAGCTTGACCAAGCCGATCCCGTTCGGGGCGCCAACCGCTTCGACATGCGCCCCGCGCAGCACCTCACTGGCCACTTCGAGCGCGGTGACGAAGCCAAAGCTGATCTCCACGTAGGGCACGTCATTGTCGATCGTCTTGGGAATGCCGACCACCGACTTGGCAAGACCACGCTTCGCGATCTCGCGTTGAATGGAATGGGCCCCACGCTGCGTGCCGTCGCCACCAATGCAAAACAAGATGTCGATGTCGCGCGCCTCCAAGAAGTCCACGATGACCGACGGCTCTTGCGCACCCCGGGAGCTTCCCAACACGGTTCCACCCAGATGGTGGATGTTCCGGACGAAGCGCTCGGTCATCACCGTCGGCTCGAGTCCGGAGTCGGGGTTGAGCCCTGCGTAGCCGTTTCTGATCCCGAGGATGCGCTCGACCCCGTAGTTGTGCGTGAGCTCTAGAAATCCCGACCGGATCACATTGTTCAAACCGGGAGACAGGCCGCCGCAGGTCACGAAAGCGGCGGTCGTTTCTGCCGGATTGAAGTAAAGCCTGCGCCTCGGGCCCGCTTCTTCGAAGGAAAGCGTGTCGATCTCCGCGGCCTCATCGCGAATGTGGCGCTTCACTCGAACCCGAATCGACTCGTCGGCGAACATCTGACCCCTGGCCTGCAGGGGCGACTCGATGGCGCAGGGTCCGAGGGTGGGAACGATGAAATCACGCTGCGTGGGCATAGTCGGACCCTAGTATGCACGGAAATTGGCCGGGCCGGCCCGGTTCCGTCGATTCTTCGCCTCAGGGACGCCGGAAGTGCAGGTAGTAGTTCTCCTCGAGCAGCTCCGTTTTCGACTGAAACACGAACCCCGCCTGCTCAACCTCATCGATGACCGTAACCTCGCCGGCGCGGACGTGCCGCAGGACCCTCGGGCTGCTCTCGCCCTCCACGCGTTTCATGTCCACCAACACCAATGTTCCGGCTGGCCGCAGAGACAGAAACAGCGAGCGCATGTAGGCCTTGGGGTACTCGAGGTGATGG
>JABDJF010000802.1 GCA_013002645.1 Myxococcales bacterium | reverse complement strand
TGCAAGCGATGGTCTTCGGCAACACCGGACCCCGAAGCGGTTCGGGGGTGGCCTTCACCCGCAACCCGTCGAGCGGGGAGCCGCAGCTCTACGGCGAATTCCTGCCGAACGCCCAGGGCGAGGACGTGGTGGCCGGCATTCGAACTCCGGTTGCGCTCACCGCGAGCGCATCGGCGCCCGGCAAAGAAGCGTCGAGCCTCGAAGTTTCGCTTCCGGAAGCCTTCGAATCGATTTCGACATACTGCTCGTCGCTCGAAAGCCACTTCGGCGACATGCAGGACATCGAGTTCACCATCGAGGATGGTCAGCCCTACTTGCTGCAGACTCGCACGGCGAAGCGAACAGCCCATGCTGCCGTCCGGGTTGCGGTCGACATGGTGAGGGAAGGGGCGCTCAGCAGGAACGACGCCTTGCTCCGGGTGGATGCGCGTTCGCTCAAACAGCTGCTCCGGGCGCGACTTCCAGGCGCGACCGAGTTGAGCGCCCGAGGCATCGAGCCGCTCGCGGTGGGCCTGCCCGCGGGCCCGGGGGCGGCATCCGGCCGCATCGTATTCGATGCCGACGACGCCGTGCGTTGGGCCTCCGAGGGCCAGGAAGTGATCCTGATTCGTCAGGAAACCAGCGCCGACGACATCCACGGGATGAAGGCGGCCAAAGGCGTCGTCACCGCCGCCGGGGGGATGACCTCCCACGCCGCGGTCGTTGCGCGCGGGCTTGGCACATGCTGTGTGGTGGGCTGCGGAGGGCTTCAGATCAACTTCCGAGAGCGAACCGTGAGCCTGGCCGGCCTCGAGTCCGCCGACCCGCTGCGCGAGGGTGACCTGCTCACGCTCGATGGCTCGACCGGCAGGGTCTTCGTCGGCGCGCTCGACCTCGAGGCGTCGACGAGCGTGAAAGAGCTCGTCGATCTGATGGGCTGGGCGGACGACGTCCGCCGCATGCGGGTCTACGCTGAAGCGGATACGCCACACGCAGCCCGCGCCGCGCTCAGCTACGGCGCCGAAGGAGTCGGCCTGTGCCGAACGGAGCGCATGTTCTTCGCCAAGGATCGTTTGTTTGCGATGCAGTGCGCATTGCTCGCAGTCGATAACGAACAGCGGAGCGAGTGGCTCTCCGAGCTCGAGCGCGCACAGCGAGCGGACTTCGTCGAAATTTTCCTCGCGATGGACGGGCGACCGGTCACGATCCGCCTGCTCGACCGGGCGCTCGGAGAATTTCTCCCAGAAGACGAGCAGTCGCTACAGTCGATCGCCGACTCGCTCGACATCGGGCTCGAAGAGGCGACCAAGACGGCCTCACGATATCGAGAGTCGAACCCGGCGTTCGGACACCGCGGCGTGCGCTCAGGGCTCACCGTCCCCGGTCTCTACGACATGCAGGTTCGTGCAATGCTTTTCGCCGCGCGCGACTGCGTTGAGCAAGGGTTGACTGTCGATCTCGAGGTTCTGATTCCGATGATCGCGTTCACGTCGGAGGTCGAGGCGCTTCGCCTGGCCGTCGACCGTGCGCACGGCCAGGTGTTCCCCGATTCGACCGGGGCGTTCCAATGCCGGCTCGGCGCGATGATCGAGGTTCCGCGCGCCTGCCTCATCGCTGCCGAGCTCGCGGAGCAGGTTCACTTCTTTTCCTTCGGCGGGAACGACCTGACGCAGACCGCGCTCGGGATCAGCCGGGACGACTCCGCCCGGTTCCTGCCTGCGTACCGCAACGAGCTCCGCCTCATCGCGGGCGACCCCTTCACGCATCTCGACGAGGAGGTGGCGGAGCTCATCCGGATCGCTCTCGAGCGTGCCAGGGCCGTCCGTCCGGGCCTCCGCGCTGGCCTCTGCGGCGACCAGGGCGGCAGCCCCCCCTCCATCGAAATCTGCGAGAAGCTCGGTCTCGACTTCGTGTCAGCCCCTCTTTCCCAGCTCCCCGGGGCCCGTTTGGCGGCCGCGCAGGCCCGTCTCAGGTAGAAATTCCGCTCGATCTGCGGTTTCCGGCCCCTGAGGGCTTGAAGGAAAGGCCATGCCGTGTTGGAATGAACACGACTGGAATATTACGGCATAGCTGTATGGGCGATAGCACGAGAACCATAGCCGGCCCGATTGGGGGCGTCAGCGCTTCGGGGCCTTCGCGAGTGGCCGAATGGCTGCTCGGCCAGACGATCGATCAGCGCTACCGTGTCGACTCGCTGCTGGGCGAGGGGGGCATGGGCCTGGTGTACCGGGTGACCCATACGCGCCTGAACAAACCACTCGCGATGAAGGTCCTTCGGCAGGAGAACACACGCGACCCGGAGGTCTTGGCGAGGTTCCGGCGCGAAGCCGAAAGCGCATCCAACATCGGTAACCAGCACATCATCGACATCAGCGACTTTGGCGAGCTGACCGACGGTTCGACCTATTTCGTCATGGAGTGTCTCGACGGGCTCGATCTCATCGAAGCGATCGACAGCGTCGACCGGATGCCCGAAGAGCGCGCGCTTCGCATCGCGATTCAGATCTGCCGCGCGCTCGGCGCAGCCCACGATGCGGGAATCACCCATCGCGATCTCAAACCGGAGAACATCTTTCTGATTCATCGGGACGACGTGGAGGATTTCGTCAAGGTCCTCGACTTCGGCATCGCGAAGGTCGGGCACGGTCCCAATCGGCTAACCCGAGCCGGCGAGGTCCTCGGGACGCCGCACTACATGTCGCCCGAGCAGTGCGAAGGCGAGGGCGTCGACCATCGAACCGACATCTACGCCCTTGGCGTCTTGCTGTACGAAATGGTGACGGGTCACGTTCCGCACGACGCCGACACGATGATGGGAATCCTCACAAAGCACATGTACGAGGAACCGATCCCGCTGAGGGTGCGGGTTCCCCACATTTCGAAGGAGCTGGAGACCTTGGTGATGCGCTGCCTCGAGAAGCAGCCGGAGCGCCGCTATCAAACGATGCACGAGGTTTTGAGCGACCTCGATCTCATCGAGGCGGGCCTCCAACCCGTTGGACCTGACACCTGGACGATTCCGCCGACTCGACCGCCTCGGCCCTGGCGCCGCGGTGCGTCTTCGGTGTACGTCGGCGGCCTTGCGCTGGCGCTCCTCATGCTCGTTGCGACGATCGCCGTGGGAGCGCTACGGAAGCCGGAGGCGATGGAGACCCAGACGCTCCAAGCTGGACCCGCGCCGGACGCTACGGACCTGCGCGCGACCCAACCTGCGCCGCTGCTCCCGCCACCGATGCTCTCTCCCTTGATCGGGGAGGACGCGAGCCGGGGGCCAGACGGGGCGCAGGCTCTCGCCTCGACCCCCGATGCGGGCGCGGCACAGGCCAAGCAGACCCGCCGCAAGCCGGTCCGTCGCAAACCGCGACGCCGGCCCAAACCGGCGCCAGAGCGCGATCGCTCGATCCTCGATCCGTGGAACTGAGCGCCTTCGGTGCCAGTTGCCCCGGGTAGGGCGAACGGCTAGGGTGCCGCCGCATGCGGTCGCGATTCGGCCCAGGGAGCGGCTTGATCGGGTTCGCTTTGGGGTTCTTGCTTATGTTTGGAACGGTCTCGACCGGCTGTGGCAGGACAATCGGCCAGGATCTGCCCGCAGGCTTGATGTCCTTCCCCATCGCGATCGACCTCTCGGTCGATGAAGACGCCGAAGGAGAGCCCAAGTACCTCTACGTGACCAGCTCGAATTTCGCGTTGCAGTGGAACTCCGGAAATGTCCAATCCTACGACCTCGACAAGGTGCTCGAGGCGATCCAGACGGGTTGCACTGGCGCCGGCGTCGACAACAGCTGCCTGCAGGCCGACTTCGAAGGTGACCTCAACGAGCCGGCCTGCATCTGCGACCCGATCAACGACGACAACTGCACACCCATTCCGCCGGACCGCTGCTCGGTCGTTCCCGCCAATCTCCGATTTCGCGACCCTGGAGCGGCGCTGAGGCTCATCCCCGTCGAAGGGCTGATTCGCGGCGAGGTGTCGATAGGGTCGTTCTCGGACGGCATGGGGGTCTCGACCGACGGCCGACGCATCTATGTTCCCGTGCGGAGCGATTCCAACTTGACTTTCATCGACGTGGATGAGGAAGGGCAGCTCAGCTGTGGCGGCGCGTTCGGCCAGCCGCACACCTGCACGAGCACCTATCGAACGGGTAGCGCGGAGCTGGTGAATCC
>JABDJF010000544.1 GCA_013002645.1 Myxococcales bacterium | reverse complement strand
GACTTGAAGTTCGCCGCCAGCGCCCTGGCCGTGTTGAGTTTGCCTATTGCACTTTTATTCGCTGTGGAATGGGCCACCGCATACAATGTCTTCTCCGTTTTCGGTGGCGTGCGCGCCGAGACGTGGGTGCGCGGCGGACGACTTCGGTGCCAAGGTGCCTTCTCGCATCCAATCCTTGCGGGCACGTTCTGGGCCGCAGCTCTGCCGTTGATATGGAGCTTGCGCAAGGACAGGATCGTTCTCATGCGTCTTGGGACGATCGGCTCTCTCTTCATCGTGGCTGCCTGCGCCTCGAGCACGCCGGTCCTTTCCGTGCTCATTGCCGGGACAGGCGTGGCGCTTTTCCGCTGGCGGCGGCACCGTACTCGCATGTGGTTGGGGCTGCTCGCGCTTTTGATGTCGCTACACGTCGTGATGGAGGCGCCTGTATGGCACCTGATGGCTAGGGCCGATTTCACGGGTGGATCCACAGGTTGGCATCGATATAAGATTTTCGACGCCTTTGTGGAGAACTTCTCCGAATGGTACCTCGTCGGTGAGCCGGATCCACTCAGTTGGGGCGTTTGGGAAATGAGAGACGTGACGAACATGTATATCGCCCAGGGATTGAACGGAGGGCTGCTAGGGCTCATCGCTTTCCTGTTGGTTCTGATCTTTGCTTGGGGAAACGTCGGACGAGCACTCAACACCCGGTCGGTTGCACGGAGCCTCAAGCACCAATGGATTTCCTGGTGTATTGGCGTGGCGATCTTCCTTCACGCGGTTACTTTTCTTGGTGTAGGCTATTTTGGCCAAATGAGGGTCATCTTGTGCGTGCAGCTGGCACTGGCATCATGCGTTTATGTTTTCGCGAGGCGCGACTCTTCAAAGCAAAGGGCGAAGAAACCCGTTCTCGAGGCTCAAAGGCCCAGGAAAGAGATTGTGGGTGTGAGTTACCGATGAAGCGTGCGGTGGGATGGTCTGCGGTGACGGTACCAAACAAACGCATTTGCCTCAGGACACCAGCGGGCACAGACTCATCAGCCGAACGAGCCCATGGATCCTAATCTAGCCATTCTTTCTCAACGCGGATTGTCTGCTCACGTGTCACGATGTTGCGGATACGAATTCGAAGATGCTCTGCGTTCCACTTTTCCCGGAACAACGCTCTATGCTCCTCGCCCGCATTCGTCGATTCGGACCGGCCTGAAAATCAAAGCGCGCTTTGCCCATCCTGGTTCTTTTGGTGGGGCTTTCGACAATGCCTTCGCCATTGAACAAGTAGATGAACACGAGGTGCTGCTCGCGGTTATGGGAGACGTCCGTGATCTCGCCTTGCTTGGCGCAATGAGAGACTGGCGACGCAAGTCGCGCTATGCGATTTGCTGGCTGCACGAGCTCTGGATAGAAGAAATTCCTCGACTTCGCGGAATGCTCCGTGCGCTCGAGCAGTTCGATTTGGTCATCTGTTCTTTGTACTACACCGCAGAGAAACTGCGCGAAGAACTAAAGAGTCCGGATGTCATGTACTTGCCGCCCGGCGTTGATACGCTGGCGTTTGCGCCTGTGCTGGAGCCATCGCTTCGGCCAATCGACATCACGAACCTGGGAGCGATCGCCGACGCCACACACAAGAGCCTGTTCGAGCACGTCAAACAGACTGACGGATTTTACTTTTTCGACACGGAAAAAGGCGCACGCGAAGCTCGATCGCACTCGGAGCATCGGTTTCGCTACGCCAATATTCTGAAGAGGTCAAAGTATTTCTTATGCCACTTCGCTAAGATCAAACATCAGGGGCCCGGCGGACAGTTGGAGTTTGGTCTGCGCTATTTTGAAGGTCTTGCAGCTGGCTGCGTCGTCCTGGGGTCGCGGAAATCGACGCCTGATTTCGACATGTTTCTTGGCTGGGAAGATTGCGTCATCGAAATGCCTTTTGATTGTCCGAACGCCTCTGAGATCGTGCGATCGCTAGACCAAGAAGCAAATCGGCTCCGAGAGATTAGTGCCCGGAACGTCAGGCGATCGTTGGAGGGCAATGACCACGCGCACCGCT
The DNA here is from genome assembly GCA_013002645.1 of Myxococcales bacterium. Taxonomy (GTDB): domain Bacteria; phylum Myxococcota_A; class Polyangia; order Polyangiales; family Houyiibacteriaceae; genus SG8-38. Next base: position 5,848 of record JABDJF010000544.1, on the reverse strand, counting down.
GGAAAACGATTGTGGATAGACTAGGGTTGCCGGAGAATTACCATATGAGTCGAAGGCACGAGGAAGTGGTACGCAAGTTGAATGCGTTCGGATATCCCACTCGGCACGTGGTCCAAAGGGAACAACAAGATGAATAGTAGGAAGAACGCATGCGAAGGGGACAAGGGGTGCCGTTCGACGCGGCGAGACTTCAACGCACGGCTCGCCGCGATGCTGACTACCATTGCGTGTGTTCCATTGCCGCTTGGTTTGGGGTCTAGCTCGGCTCGCGGTGGCTGGATCCTCAACGCACGAGACTGCTAGCCATGTTGGTCGACGTCCCGGCTCTCGAAAGCGGCGCGGTGCTTCGAACACGCGTATGTGTCATCGGTTCCGGTCCTGCCGGCATGACAACCGCAGTCACCCTCGCAAAAAAAGGTTTCGACGTCATCTTAGTCGAGGCAGGCGGACGTCATTTGACAGGTGAATCACAGGCTCAGTTTGCGGGCGAAGTGGTTGGCGACCGTTACTATGACCTTTCTTTTGCCAGGCTTCGCATGCTCGGAGGCACCTCGAACCATTGGGGCGGATTTTGCGCGCCTCTTGATAAGCATGATTTTGAACCTCATCCGCACTTTCCCGACACGGGGTGGCCGATCGCGAGAAGTAACCTCGACCCCTACTTGGGAGCTGCTTGCGACGTACTCGAGATACCAAACCGTTTTGAGGAAGAGCTGGTCACGCCGTCACTACGACGAATCCAATTCCAGTTCAGCCCTCCTGTGAATTTTGGTCAGAAGTACGATGAATTCTGTCGCAACAGTGATCGTCTGAGGGTTTGCCTGACCTCGGCGCTGATTGACTTTGAACTGGAGGATCACGCCATCAAGAGGGCCGTCGTGAGAGCGGCCGATGGGCGTGAATTCTCGATTGACGCTGAGTGTTTCGTTCTTTGCGCGGGCGGAATCGAAAACTCGAGGCTCTTGCTATGGATTAACCAACAAAGCGAAGGGCGCTTAGTTCAGGATAGTCGCACCCTCGGCCGTTATTGGATGGAGCACCCGCATGCATCTGTGGGCGACTTCCTGCTAGAGACAGGGCCGGAGTTCTTCGACAATGGGAGGGCTTTTTTTTTACTGACCAAACAAGCGCAATACGACATGGGCTTGCTAAACGCTGGTATGCGCATCGAAGAGCAGGCCTACGGAACAACCAAGGGATTAATCGCGGATCTGCTATGCTATGCGCCCGAGCTCGGTGAGCGCCTCATGGGTTTGTTGGACAAGAATCTGGTCTGCGGGGCCCGGGTACGAAGCAGCCACTGGGAACAAGAGCCACGTTTCGAGAATCACGTCGCGCTTGATTCCACGAAGCAGGACGACCTTGGTATCCCGCGGGCTAAGTTACATTGGAAGAAGAGCGAGTTGGATAGAAGGACCCTCGTTCGCACGGCTACCGAGTTTGCGCGCCAGATCGCGAACAGTGAACTGGGCAGAGTGCGTCTTGTAGACTGGGTGGCGAACGATGGCCCGATAGCGCCTCAGCAATTTATGGGAGCTTGGCACCATCTGGGGGGAACTCGAATGAGCGACAGCCCCGACCAAGGTATCGTCGACCCGAACCTGCTTGTCCATGGAACGCGGAACCTCTACGTCGGTGGTTCGTCGGTCTTCCCTTCGGGTGGGTTTGCGAATCCGACACTGACCATCGTGCAGTTATCGTTGCGGCTCAGCGATGAGATCGAACGACGCCTCAGCTGACCCAGCGTAGCGTCGAGTCGAGCGCGCCACGGTCGATGAGGCCCTGCACGGTCTTCAACCGATAGTAGCGTGGCCCCAAGAATTCCTCGGCAGTCAGCCCTGCTCCCGTGTACGCGTTGTACAGCTCCTCGATTCCCGCTCGCAGTGTCCAGGAGGCGGTAAAGCCAGGAAGCTTCGTCGCGGCCTTGGTAAAATCGACACGGTAGTTCCGAATGTCGGCGGAGGCGCCCTCGGCAAACGCAACCTCGCAGTTCGGCACCACCTCCGCGACCATGTTGGCCACATCGCGGATCCGATAATTCTCGCCGTTTTTCCCTACGTTGAAGGCCTCGTCGTGAATCGAATCGCGCGGCGCGGTGAGGGCCGCCGACATGGCACCGATGATATCACGAATGTGGACGAGCGGACGCCATGGGGAACCATCGCTTTTGAGCAACACTTTGCCGGTGGTGACCGCGTAGCCGACCAGGTTGTTCACGACGATGTCCGCACGTAAACGGCGGGACACGCCGTAGGCGGTCGCATTACGGAAGTATACCGGTGAGAAGGCATCATCGGCCAAGTCCGATAGCGTTTGCTCGACGCGGATCTTGGATTCACCATAGGGCGTCACGGGGTTGAACGCGGCGTTTTCGTCGAGCAAACCATCGGAACCTGCGCCGTACAGGCTGCATGAAGACGAGAACAAGAATCGGGAGACGCCGGCCTGCTTCGCGGCCTTTGCCAAGGCGACCGAACCCTCCAGATTGATGTCGTACGTCAACCCAGGATTGAGGTCGCCTAACGGGTCGTTCGAGAGCGCCGCCAGATGGATGACTGCGTCGAATCCCTCGAGATGCTCCGCCTTGATATCGCGGAAATCTCGCAGGTCGAGCATCGAAACCTCGTCCGGGGGCGCTGCGAAGTCACATTCGTTGTAAAGGCCGGTGTCGAGACCGACGACGTGGTGTCCATCGGCGCGAAGGATAGGAACCGCTTCGACGCCGATGTAACCTAAGTGACCAGTGAGTAATACTTTCATTTTCGCAATCGACTCCGAATCCAGAACGAAGCTAGCGGACCCGCGGGTCAGGTGCAAACTTCGTGAGTTAGTTAACCGTGTCGTCGCGGCGGTCCTTGCGATTGGGCCCGAACGCTTTCGTTGTGTTACGCTGCCCGGACACCCCCAATCCCGAGGTGACAAGCATGAAAGCGGTAATTCTTGCCGGTGGTCGAGGGACTCGAATCAGTGAAGAGTCCACGATGCGCCCCAAGCCAATGATTGAGCTTGGTGGGAAACCCATTCTCTGGCACATCATGAAAATCTATTCGCAGGGCGGCATCAACGACTTCGTGATCTGCCTTGGCTACAAGGGCTACATGATCAAGGAGTACTTCGCCAACTACTTCCTTCACACCTCTGACGTCACCTTCGACGTAAAGGAAAACAAGATGGAGGTGCACGAGAAGTACGCAGAGCCCTGGCGTGTGACCTTGGTCAACACGGGCGTGCCAACGAACACCGGTGGGCGCATCCGTCGGATCGCACCATACGTGGAAGACGAAGATTTCTGTCTGACTTACGGCGATGGACTCAGCGATGTCGATATTCCAGCACTCCTCGATTTCCATCGAGCTCACGGACGATCCGCGACGATGACGGCGGTGCAGCCCGAAGGCCGTTTCGGGTCGGTCGGTGTCGAAGGCGAGGAAGGGCGTGTGACCAACTTCCAAGAAAAGCCTCGAGGCGATGGGCGCTGGATCAATGCCGGTTTCTTCGTGCTCTCGCCCAAGGTCGTGGAGCACATCGAAGGTGATGACACGAGCTGGGAACATGAACCGCTCGAAGAGCTGGCAAACGAGGGACAGCTTCGTGCGTTCAAGCATCACGGCTTTTGGCATGCGATGGACACGATGCGCGACAAAGCGCATTTGGAAGGGCTGTGGAGCTCTGGCAAGGCTCCGTGGAAGACTTGGCGTTGAACCAGGCCGGACGGAGGTGGGCGTGATGTTGAAGTGTAGACACTGTACTGGTGAGCTAACGGTATCGTTTTGCGATCTGGGGATGTCGCCGCTCGCAAACTCGTATCTCAAAGATGACCAGCTAGAGCGAATGGAGCCTTTCTACCCCTTGCACGCGTATGTGTGTTCGAATTGCTTTCTGGTTCAGCTCCAGGAGTTCGAGACACCGGAGCACATCTTCACGGACTACGCGTACTTCTCCTCGTTTTCGGACAGCTGGGTTGCGCACGCCAAAGCCTATGTCGAAGACATGGTGGCTCGATTCGGCTTCGACGAAACGAGCCAAGTGATCGAGATTGCAAGTAACGACGGCTACCTGCTCCAGTTCTTCGTGGAGAAGAAGGTTCCGGTCCTCGGCATCGAGCCGGCAGCGAACTGCGCCAAGGCCGCTGAGGAAAAGGGGATCCCGACACTCGTCCAGTTCTTCAATCCGGAGACCGCTGCATCCTTGTGCGAGCGAGGGCAGCAAGCCGACCTGCTCCTCGGGAACAACGTTCTGGCCCATGTGCCATCGCTCAACGATTTCGTGCGTGGAATGAAGATCGCTCTGAAGCCGCAAGGCATCATCACGATGGAATTCCCGCACCTGCTGCGGCTGATGCTGGAGAATCAATTCGATACGATTTACCACGAGCATTTCTCCTATCTCTCCCTCTACACAGTCGAAAAGGTTTTTGCGCACCACGGGCTTCGGGTTTTCGATGTACAGGAGGTGCCGACCCACGGCGGCTCCCTTCGCATCTTCGCAACCCACGCCGAGAACGACGAACGGCCCACCGGGCCGAATGTCGAGGCAGTAAAGCGCGCAGAATCCGACGCGGGCCTCCAGAGCCTCGACACGTATCGAGCGTTCTCAGACCGCGTCAAGGCGACGAAGCGAGCGCTGCTCCGGTTCTTGGTAGAGGCGCGTGAGCAGGGGAAGAGCGTCGTTGGTTATGGCGCGCCGGCCAAGGGCAACACACTGCTGAACTACTGCGGCGTGCGTACCGATTTCCTGGACTACACCGTGGACCGCAGTCCGCACAAGCAGGACCGCTTCCTTCCTGGGGTGCACGTGCCGATCTATGGGCCAGAGCGAATCAGCGAGACCAAACCAGACTATCTTCTCATTCTTCCCTGGAACCTCCAGGACGAGATTATGAAGCAGATGGCTCACATTCGCGAGTGGGGTGGGCAGTTCGTCGTACCGATTCCAAGCGCCAAAGTGCTCTCATGAGCTAGGTTCGGCCGGTTCGATCGACTCCACCTGGTTCGATCTCAGGAGGATCCTCTCAAGGATCTCCACGCTACTGTCCCACGTGAATTCCTTCGAGGCTTTCTCTGCTTCTCGTGACATGGTCTCGCGGAGGTCTGGGTCCCCGATGAGCTGAGAGACCTGGCGGGCCATTTCGTCCAAGTCTCTGGGCTCGGCGAGTAGGATGGTTTCTCCGTCTGTGCCGTAGTCGGGCACTCCCCCCACTCGGGTGCTGACCACGGCCGTCCGGCATGCTATCGCCGCCAGAGGCGGGACGCCGAAGCCCTCCGCGTGGCTGGTAAAAGTAAGATGTCGAGATCGCTGTAGATCTGGCGGATTTGTTCGCCGAACGGGAGAACGTGGCTGTGGAACGGAAAAGGGAGTGACTTTTTCACCTCGTCGCCGAAGATTGCGATTTCCACGAGCTCGCCATGTTGTTCCTAAACTCCGCGGAATACCTCGAAGGCGTCGCTTTTTCCCTTCGAAGCATGGTGGGCCCTGCATAGGGTACCGATTGTGACCTTACCGGAGCTATCCGCTTCTTGGGGCTGAACAGGAACCTTTGCCTGTCGATCCCGTTGGGGGCAGAGAGTGAATCGGCCCGGGAATTCCGGAGAACTTGGGGTTCAGACGATGCCGGCCGTTGGTCATGCCTGAGCCTGCGTGAACTGGGCATACGCCGCACAGCTTCGCGAAGGCTGCTTCGGAACGAATCCTGACGGCTTTTTCACCGGCGGCGAACAATAACTCTGATGAACCGGGGATCCCGTGGTGACGTCGGTGATCCCAGCTCCACCGATTATGTCCGGCTGTTGAATGAAAGATCCGTCCTCATACCTGTTGCACTCATAGCAGGACCTCGACGCTGCGCCTC
>JABDJF010000774.1 GCA_013002645.1 Myxococcales bacterium | reverse complement strand
GTGGGCACCATCCGTGCGGATTCGTTCCCATGCCCATTGCACGAGCGCGCGATACGTGCGCACGATCACGCTTGTTGCATCGTTGTGCGCCGCGATACCCGCCTCCGCGCAGGAGACGCTCGACCTCGAAGCGCTCATCGTCGAGGCCCTGCGGAACCACCCGGAGCTCAAACGGGTTCGAGAAGGCGCGGCCGCAGCACATGAGTTGCCGTCCCAGGCTCGGAGCCTTCCCGACCCCCTGTTTCGATTCAGCGCTTCGAACTTCCTGGTCGATGACCCCGGGCTCGATTCTGCCGCCATGACGGGGCTCGTCCTCGGTATCGTTCAACCCTTCCCGTTTCCAGGAAAGCTGCCAAAGCGCCGTGACGTGGCTGAAGCGCAGGCCAAGGTTTCCGATCGAGGTGTCGAGCTGCTCGAAGCCTTGATCATCGAACGCGTTCAGCGCGCCTATTGGCAGCTGCATTTCGCCGAGCGAGCGCTGCAGATTACAGAACTCAACGTCGAGGTCATCAATACGCTAACCAATGTCGTCCACGCCCGGTTCGCCGTGGGCCAAGCCGCACAGCAGGACGCACTGCAAGCGCAGGTTGCCCACAGTCGCTTGAGGGCCGACCTAAAGGAACGGAAGCAGGCGGCGCGATCCGCGCGTCGTGCGCTCAATGGCGCAGTCGGGCGGCCACCTGACGATGTCCTGCCACCGACGGGCGCCCTTGACCGGTCACCGCGCGCCATGAACCGCATGACGCTTGTGAAGGCGCTTCTTTCCGAGAGCCCGTTCCTCGAGCTGGCACGTTCCAAAGTCCACCGAGAAGAAGAGGGTGTTAGGGAGGCGACATACGACCGGGCCCCGGATCTTCTCGTCGGTGCGAGCTACCGGTTCCGCGGAGTCGTGCCGGGAGACCCCACCGAGGGCACTGACATGTTCTCCGTCACATTCGGACTCTCGTTGCCCATTTGGGCGCGCGGCAAACAGAAGGCGCGGATTAGGGAGGTCCGATACCGGCTGGCGGAGGCCCGCGCCATGGAAGACGGCGTGGTGCTCGAGACCACGACTCGACTCGAGCGTCTCCTCGACGCGGTGGAGCGTCTCAACGAAGAGATCGAACTCTACCAGAGGGAACTGTTGCCTGAGGCCGATCTGGCACTCGATGCCAGCATCTCCGACTACCAAGCGGCACGAGTGGGCTTCGTCTCGGTCTTGCGGAACTGGGACACCGAATTGGAGCTTCAAATTGCGCACGAACGCCTGCTCGCAGATCGGGAAGAACGATTGGCTGAAGTCGAGGCCCTGACCGGCGCGCTTTTGGAAAGGTTGAAACCGTGAGATCCGGATTTCTGAGGGGCGCTCTGATCGTGCTCATTTCACTAGCTTTCATCGCCTGCAAGAGCGAGACCGAGCAATCAGGCGTCGAGACGAGCGCGGACGGCCGCAAAGTCGTCTTCTACCGCTCGCCGATGGACCCGTCGTTCGTTTCTGCGAACCCTGGAAAAGACTCGATGGGCATGGATCTCGTTCCTGTCTATGAGGGCGATCCGGCGGCGGATCTCACCACCATTGCAGTCGATGGCGCAACGATTCAGCGCATGGGCGTGCGGACCCAGAAGGTTGAGCGCGGAAAGCTCACCCGCATCGTCCGAGCCGTGGGCCGAGTTGATCTCGACGAGACACGTGTGTCGGAAGTCAACATGAAGTTCGATGGGTGGATCGAGAAGTTGTGGGTCGCCGAAACCGGGCAGTTCGTGAAAGAAGGAGACCCTCTGTTTGCGGTGTACAGCCAGGAGCTCTGGGCGAGCCAGGACGAGTATCTCCAAATCATCAAGGCCGCACCGGAAGGCCCACACGCCGAGCATCTTCTCCAGTCGGCTCGCCAGCGCTTGCTACAGTTCGATGTCCCCCCGAGTTTTCTCCGGGAGATCACGAAGAGCGGAAAGCCCCGCCGAAGAGTGGTAATCCGCGCCCCCGCGACCGGCTATGTTGTACACAAAGTTGCGTTTGAGGGCACCTACGTCGAAGAGGGCGTCAATCTTTTCACTATCGCCGATCTCGATGCGCTCTGGGTGCTGGCCGACGTGTTCGAAAGTGACGCCCCGTGGGTCACCGTGGGTCAGGAAGCCACGCTGGAGCTCGATTACATGCCGGGGAGCATGCAGACCGCCAAGGTGGATTACGTCTACCCGACCTTGGAGGAGAAGACTCGCACGATTAAGGTTCGCCTGATCTTGCCCAATCCGGCGGTGCTGCTCAAGCCCGGGATGTTCGCGACCGTGCGAATTCATACGCAGCCCGCCGAGGAGTCCGTGATCGTACCGAACGAGGCCGTCATTCACAGCGGCGAACGGAACGTCGCTTTTGTTTCCCTTGGCGAGGGCCGATTCGACCCGCGCGAGCTCAAGCTCGGAGTCCGTGGCGATGACAAGTATCAAGTCCTCGACGGATTGGAGGACGGAGAAGAGGTCGTGGTGAGCTCTCATTTTCTGCTCGATAGCGAGAGCCGCCTGAAGGAAGTCGCCCTCAAGATGTTGGGAGGCAACTTGGCGCCTCCGACACAAGAAGAACCCACCGTCCCTGCGCCGGCGCACGAAGACCATGCTCAATAAGATCATTGAAGGCTCGGTGCGCAACCGGTTCCTCGTCTCGATGCTCCTCGTCATCGCGCTGACCCTCGGCGTGTTCGCGATGAGAGGGATGCCCCTCGATGCGATTCCGGATCTGTCGGACGTTCAGGTGATCATTTTCACCGAATTCGAAGGTCAATCGCCCCAGATCGTGGAAGACCAGGTCACGTACCCTCTGACCACCACCATGTTGGCGGTCCCGTATGCCAAGGTTGTGCGCGGGTACTCGTTCTTTGGGTTCTCCTTCGTGTACATCCTCTTCGAGGACGGCACCGACATGTACTGGGCACGCAGTCGAGTGCTCGAGTACCTGAACTACGTTCGAGGTCAGCTTCCCGAGAACGTGAACCCCGCTTTGGGGCCTGACGCGACCGGGGTAGGATGGGTGTACGAGTACATCCTCGAAAGCGATCGCCACGACCTCGCCGAGCTGCGCACGATGCAGGACTGGTATGTGCGGTACGAGCTGCAGCAGGTTCAGGGTGTCTCCGAGGTGGCGAGCCTTGGCGGCTACGTTCGACAGTATCAAATCACCGTAGACCCTCAGAAGTTGCAGGCCTACAACCTGTCGATTACCCAGGTGCGCGATGCCGTCCGACGAAACAACAACGACGTTGGGGGGCGCGTGGTCGAGTTGGCGGAAACGGAGTTCATGGTCCGCGGTCTCGGTTACATCGAGACCCTCGACGACATTCGCAAGATTCCACTGGGGGTCAGCGCTTCTCATGTCCCTATCCTCCTCGAGAACGGGGCACGGGTCGCACTGGGTCCGGACCTGCGTCGCGGCGTCACGGACTGGAATGGCGAAGGCGAAGGCGCGGGCGGGATCGTGGTCATGCGCTACGAGGGCAATGCGCTCGAGGTCATCAAGAACGCCAAGAAGCGCCTGGCTGAAATCGAAGAAAGTCTGCCGGAAGGGGTGCGCATCACGCCCGTGTACGATCGGTCGACTTTGATCGAGCATGCGGTCGAGACGCTCGGAGAGAAGATCGTCGAAGAGTGCATCGTCGTCGCGCTGATCTGCATCGTATTTCTGTTGCATGTCCGAAGCGCTCTCGTTGCGATTTTCACGTTGCCAGCAGGTATCATTCTTGCGTTTCTCGTCATGCGTGCTCAGGGGCTGTCCGCGGACATCATGAGCCTCGGTGGGATTGCGATCGCAATCGGCGCCATGATCGATGCTTCGATCGTCATGATCGAAAACATGCACAAGCACATCGAACACGCAGAGCCGGACAAGGATCGATGGGAGATCGTGATCGAATCCTCCAAAGAAGTCGCTCCCTCGCTTTTCTACTCCCTTTTGATTATCGCGTTTTCGTTCCTGCCGGTCTTTGCACTCGAAGCGCAAGAAGGGCGCCTGTTCAAGCCCCTTGCGTACACCAAGACTTACGCCATGATCGCCGGCGCGGTGCTCAGCGTGACGGTCGTCCCAATCCTGATGGGCTACTTCGTGCGAGGCCGCATCCGACCCGAGCATGAAAACCCGATCAACCGGGCTCTCTTGTTCGTCTACCGCCCAACGTTGTTGTGGGCACTGCGGCATCCGAAAACGATGCTGCTGTCCGCCGTGGTTCTGGTAGTCGTGACCATATGGCCGGTGAGCCGGCTGGGGTCAGAGTTCATGCCACCCCTCTACGAAGGCGACCTTCTCTACATGCCCTCCCTGTTGCCAGGAGTTTCGATCACGGCCGCCAAGCAAACGCTGCAGCAGACTGACCGTATCATCAAGAGCTTCCCGGAGGTGGCTCATGTTTTTGGCAAGGCTGGCCGCGCCCGAACCGCGACCGACCCCGCGCCACTAAGCATGGTAGAGACCATCGTTGCCCTCAAGCCCGAAGAGGAGTGGCGACCAGGAATGACCCCGGAGAAGCTCGTCAAGGAGCTCGACGCGGCCATTCAGTTCCCAGGTGTCACCAACGCCTGGAC
>JABDJF010000758.1 GCA_013002645.1 Myxococcales bacterium | reverse complement strand
GCAAACCCTTTTGGCGATAGCGTCTCAGCCGTCGTCGGGAACTGGCCGCCAGCATTGTTGATCAGCACGTCGACGCGACGAAAGCGGTCGATGACCGCGTCCACATACGAGGCAATGGCCTCAGGTTCGCGGATGTCGCAGGGCGCCCCAAACGCCTCGATTCCTTTCGACTCGAGCGCGGTCACCGCGTTCTTCAAGGGCTCCGGGCGCCTCCCGCAGATCGCAACCTTGGCTCCCAGAAGGCCCATTTCCGTTGCGGCCACGAGGCCGATGCCCGTTCCACCGCCGGTGATCAAGACGACTTCGTCAGAGAACAACCCATCGACGTACAGCTGATCCATCTCGCGGCTCATACCACGCGAGGCCAGATCGGACGATTCGGGATTCAGCTTGCCGCGACGGACTCGTGATCCTCGGTCAGCGAGGCCACCAGCTCGCGGAGGTCTTCGGCGAAAAAGGGCTTCGCAAGGGTTGCTTCGACTTCGAGGCGACGCGCGATGTCGGTCCGAGCGGTGCTGGCGCTCAGCAAAACGACCGGCACCTCGCGATGTCTCCAGCGGCGCTGAAACTCGCGCAGGAACATCTCGCCGTCTTCGATGGGCAGCATCAGGTCGACCACCATCAAGTCCGGCAACTGCACTGCGCACTGTGCGAGTGCAGAGCGGACGTCGCCGGCCGCGACCACCTTGTGCCCATCCTGCTCCAGGAGGACCTCGAGCATCCGCCGCACCGAAGGGTCGTCGTCGAGAACGAGGATCGTCTTCTTCTCCGCCACAGATCCATCCTATCAGGCCCGTCGCGCATAGCGAATATGCGCGCGCTGCACACATTGGAGCTGCTACGCTCACCTGTATGACGCCAGCCGTTCGTCTTGGTGCTGCAGCCGCCCTCGTCGTCCTGGCTTCCTGCGCCTCGACGATGCTCCCTGCGTCACCGAAGCCCATCGAAGCGCGCGACCTCTACCCTTTGGAAACCGGCAACGCCTGGTCCTACGACGTCGATTCGGGGGAGTCTTCGACCACGTTGGCGGTCTCGCGGGTGGAAAGGTTCGACGGACGGATCGCTGAAGTCCGCACAGCGCAGACCCTGTTGCGCTACGAAGTCCTCCCCGAAGGCATCCGGGTGCCGCACGGAGACGAGTGGGTCCTGCGCGCGCCATTCGAACGAGGCGCGACTTGGCCCGGCCGCGGAGGCCGCACGGCCCGTTTGGTCTCCATGGGACTGCGCGTCGAGACGCGTGCCGGCGCGTTCGAAGATTGCGTGCTGGTCTCCGAAACCGGCGGCGAGCTCGAGCTCGAGGTGCGCACGGTGTACTGCCCGAGGGTGGGTCCGGTGTCGGTCGAGTCGACCATGCGCTCGAACCTGAGCGATCGCACGTTGACCGTGTCGGCCGAGCTGCGCGGCTACGAAATCAGTCAGACTTCTTCGTCGAGCCCTTAGGCGAGACCTCGACTTCGACGAATTGCGTTCGAAGCTCTACGATCAGCGAGAGCGAACCTTCGGCCAGGAACACCTGCCGCCAGGTCCGGCCCTGCGCGTCGCTGACCTCTAGGGCGTGTCTCGTGCCCGGCGTGACCCCGAACAAGCGGTTGTCGATCTTTCGGCCATCGAGCAGAACGTCGGCCTCGGGCGGAACGCCAAGCAGCTCGACGGTGGCCATGGGACGCGCCGACCCCGGTGCAGCGATCGGCCGCGCGCTCGGGTCGCTCTCCAATAGAGCCCAGGCGATTGCCACCAGCACGGCGAGGACGGCAAAGGCCATCATCCAGCGGCTGTCCAACACCCGCCCTACGGTGTTCAGAGGAGTCGCATTCTCTTGATTGTCCGGCTTGGCCATCGCTGCTTTGCAACGCCACGGATTTGTACCGTGCGCGATCCGGTTCCCATTGTAGGATGCCCACCCCGACTCCGTCACGTTCTGGGTTGGATTCCGCATGACGACTGCCATTCTCGAAGCGCGCGATCTGACCAAGAGCTACGGGGACCGCGTGGTTGTGGACCATCTCGACTTGAGCTGCCGTCCGGGCACGGTCCTCGGCCTGCTCGGTCCCAATGGCGCTGGAAAGACAACCACCCTTCGGATGCTCTACGGCTTCGTGCCTCCCGATGAAGGCACGATCTACTACGGCGGAAAGCGCTTTTCCGAGAACCGGGCCGAGGCCAAACGCATGATCGGCGTGAGCACCCAGGATGATTCGCTCGACTACGATTTCACGGTCGCGCAAAACCTTCTGATCTACGCGAGCTATTTCCGCCCGAGAGTCGAAAACCTCGAAGGCCGAGTTTCAGAGCTTCTCGAGCGTTTCGACCTGACGCCTTATGCGGACGAGTCTCCCCACGTCCTCTCGGGCGGATACGTACGACGGCTTCTCATTGCCCGATCGATCGTGCATCGGCCCAGTGTCTTGTTTCTCGACGAGCCCACGACCGGCCTCGATCCGAGCGCGCGCCTCGACGTCTGGGAGCTGATCGACGGTATGCGCGCCGATGGCTTGGGGATCGTGCTCACCACCCACTACATGGACGAAGCCGAGCGCCTGAGCGACGAGCTGCTCGTGATTCACGAAGGCCGCAACGTCGTCCACGGCGAGCCGCATCGCGTCATCGACAGCGTTCTCGGTGACCACGTCATCATCGTGCCGCGCGCTGAACCGGCACGTGAGGAAATCGCTGCCTGGTTGCAAGACCGAGGCGCGGAGCAAGTGGCGACGGTGCTCGGGGAGCTCCGGGTCCCGGTGAGCAAAGAAGATCTAGCTGCGCTCACCGCCCGGTTCGGAGACGCGACTTGGCAGGTGCGCCCACCCAACCTCGACGACCTCTTCATTGCTCTGGCGCGACGAAATGGGCGGCCGACGTGACCGCCGTGCGCAGCCTGACGGCGGTCGCGGACTGGCGCTCCTGGGCCGTTTTTCGCAGAAACGGCCTGGTTTTTCTGAGAAACTGGCGTACGGCCGTGATTCCACCAGCGATGGAGCCCGTGATCTTCTTCCTGGCCTTCGGCATTGGCTTCGGCGGCTTCATCGAAGACCTCGACTACCGTGGCACCCTGATCAACTACGCGACCTACGTCGCGCCAGGGCTGATCGCATATACCGGTTTCGGAACGCCATACTACGAAGCGCTCTACTCGGCGTACGTTCGGATGTTCTACCAGAAGACTTGGGACGGCATCCTGGCCACGCAGGTCGAGCTGCCCAGCGTGGTTTGGGGCGAGATCCTCTGGGGCGCGGTGCGAGGAATGGTAAACATCTCAATCGTAGCGTCCGTCATCGCGGTGTTCGATCTGCTCGGCGTCGTCGACGTGAGGCTGGAGTTCCTCGTCTTCCTGCCCGTGCTCGGGTTCTTTGCGGGCTGCGCGTTTGCGTCGTTTGCGCTGATCTTTACCGCGATCGTTCCAGCGATCGATCACATGAACTATCCGGTCTTTCTGATCGGATGGCCGTTGAGCCTGGTCAGCAACACTTTCTTTCCAGTCGAACCCGAGAGCGCAGCGTTGCGGGCCCTGATGCAGCTCAATCCGGTCTACCAACTCGCGGAATGCGCACGCGGCCTTTTGGTGCTGGGAAACCCCGGCTCACACCTCCTCGGCCTGCTCGGATCGACGGCTCTTTTCCTCGTTCCGTGCACCCTTCTTTCGGTCCGATTGACCCGACGGCGGGTGCTCGGAGACTGAGCTTCCTGTACACAGAAATTCATCTGTCAGATCAATGAGTTAGACTCTGCATCAGTCCTTGCGTCGGTCCCTCTTCGAGGCTAGAAACGCAGTCATGGCTGAACCTCCGATCGCCGAACCGAGCTCTGCTGCGCCAGGCTACGATCAAAGCGCAATTCAGGTGCTCGAAGGCCTCGAGGCGGTGCGGAAGCGGCCGGGTATGTACATAGGCGATCCACACGACGGCACGGGGCTTCACCACCTCGTATGGGAGGCGGTCGATAACGCGGTCGACGAGCACCTGGCGGGCCACTGCGACGCAGTCCAAGTCATCGTTCACTCTGGGGGCTCGGTGACCGTCATCGACAACGGTCGCGGCATCCCCGTCGGTATGCATGACAAGGGCGTCAGCGCAGCCGAGGTCGTGATGACCCAGCTTCACGCTGGCGGGAAGTTCAACAGCGAGAGCTACTCGGTGTCTGCTGGCTTGCACGGCGTCGGCGTCAGCGCGGTCAACGCGGTGAGCGAATGGCTCAAGATGGAAATCCGTCGCGAAGGCAGGCTCTGGTTTCAAGAATACGAACGAGGCGTTCCCAAAGCCCCGCTCGACGCGATCGGCACGAGTGAGAAGACGGGGACCAAAGTCACATTCAAGCCCGACCCCCAGATCTTCACGATGACTGACTTCAGCTTCGAGGTGCTCAACAACCGGCTGCGCGAGATCTCGTTTCTCAACGCCGGCCTGGAGGTCTCGCTCGAGGACGAACGGGGCGACGGCAAGAAGGTTACCCACAAATTCGAAGGCGGGATTCGCGAGTTCGTCGAGTCGCTCAACAAGAAGAAGACACCGCTGCACGACAACGTCATCTATCTACACTCGGTCAAAGACGGCGTCGACGTCGAGATAGCCATGCAGTGGAGCGACTCCTACAACGAGTCGATCTTTCCCTACACGAACAACGTCTTCAATCGCGACGGTGGCACGCACATGACCGGCCTCCGGACCGCTCTGACCCGGGTCATCAACCAGTACGGCTCACGCGAAAAGCTCCTGAAGGATCTCAAAAACCCGCTCAGCGGCGAGGATGTGCGCGAAGGGTTGACCGCGATCATGTCGGTCAAGCATCCGGACCCGGCGTTTTCCTCTCAGACCAAAGACAAGCTGGTTTCGAGTGAGGTCAAAGGAATCGTCGAGAGCGTGCTCAACGAGAAACTAAGCCAGTACCTCGAAGAAGAGCCGA
>JABDJF010000738.1 GCA_013002645.1 Myxococcales bacterium | reverse complement strand
GGGGTAGGCTCCAGCCGCACCAGGAGGAGGCCAATCCATGGCAATTATTCGCTCGTTGATGAAGACCGAAATGATCACAGTGAAGCCGGATGACAGCGTCGCGGACGCAGCCCGACTGATGGCTCAGAACGAAGTCGGCGCAGTGCTGGTCGTCGAAGGTGGCACGATGAAAGGCATCGTCTCCGAGCGCGATGTGGTGACGCGGGTCGTCGCCGAAGGGAAAGACCCGTCCGCAACGAAGGTCTCCGAGATCTCGACGGAAGCGGTTGTCGACGTGGATGTGAACACCCCAGTGCGCAAATGCGCGGAGCTGCAGTCCGCGATGGGCGTACGGCACCTGCCGATCACCGAGAACGGTGCACCGGTGGGCATTCTGTCCAGCCGTGACTTTCTCGTCTACGTGGTCGAAGGGCTCGAGCAGGTCATCGACAAGATCGGCTACGAAGACGCCCTCGGCAAAGGCGAAGACCCGTACGACCACATGGGCGGTTCGTACGGCAAGTGAGCCCAAAGCAGAGCTGATCCACCCTAGTCAATGCACTGGCGCCGACGCCTCGGGGAAGGCACAGTAGCCAGGCGGTGAAGGCGCTCGATCGCAAGCTTTTTCGCGAGGTGGTTCGGCTGCGCGGGCAGGCGCTGACGATCGCCGTCGTCGTTGCGTCCGGTGTCGCCTGCTACATCGCGCTTCAAAGCGCCTGGCGCGCGCTCTATCAGTCGCGGGACCTCTACTACGAAACCAACCGGTTCGCGGATGTGTTCGTTCACTTGGAGCGGGCACCCAAGTCGGTCGCGGGGCAAGTCGCCGAGCTGCCGGGGGTCGCCAACGCCTATCCGAGGATCGTGGAGCAGGTGCGCCTGCCGATGGACGATCTGATTTCGCCCGCACGGGGTGACCTCATTTCAGTCCCGTCTACGGGCAAAGCGCCCCTCAACGGCTTGGTCCTTCGCGCGGGACGCAATCTCGAACCCGGACGCTACGACGAGGTACTGGTCAACGAGCCGTTCGCCATGGCCCACGGCCTCGAGCCCGGTGACCAGCTTTCGGCGGTGATCAACGGGAAGCTGCGGAAGCTCCTGATCGTCGGGCACGCGCTGTCCCCGGAATACGTGTTTGCGGTCGACACGGGTCTGCTGATGCCCGATGACGAGCGATTCACGCCACTGTGGATGCTCGAAGATGCCATCGCCGCCGCCTATCAGATGGAGGGGGCGTTCAACGACTTGGCGGTGAAGCTCGAGCCGGGCGCGAACGAGGATGCGGTGTTGAGCGCCATCGATCGCCTGCTGAATCCGTACGGCGGTCTCGGCGCCTACACGCGCGAACATCAGCTTTCTCATTCAATCCTCACGAGCGAAATCCAAGGGATTGAAACGCTGGTCATCTTTCTCCCAGGGGTCTTTCTTGGGGTGGCAGCCTTCCTCTTGAATGTGGTGTTCAGCCGCCTCGTGACGTTGCAGCGCCCGCAGATCGCCGTGCTGAAGGCGATGGGCTATCGCAACCCGACGATCGCCATCCACTACTTCAAGATGGTGGCTCTGATCGTCAGCCTCGGCGCGCTGATCGGGCTCGGGCTGGGCGTCTGGCTGGGCAAGGGGATGCTGGCGATGTACGCGGAGTTTTTTCGTCTGCCGCAGATGCCGCAGAGGGTCGACCTGACCGTCAGCGCAAACGCGATCCTGTTCAGCCTTCTGGCCGGCGCCCTCGGCGCATCGCTAGCCGTTCGCGCGGCGGTGACCCTCCCTCCCGCGACGGCGATGCGACCGCCAGCGCCTGCCACATACAAAACTGCAGCGATCGAGCGCTGGGGGGTCACGCGCTGGTTGAGCCAGACGACTTTGATGGTGTTTCGCGAGATCTGGCGCCGCCCCGGGCGCACCGCTCTTTCTTCCCTCGGAATTGCGTTGTCGCTCTCGATCGTGATCCTGGGGCGATTCGGATACGACGCGTACGGTCCGATGATGATGGTCCAGTTCGAGCGGCAGCAGCGCGAGGACCTCACGGTCAGCTTCGTCGACGCGATGCCACAGCGGAGTCTGGGCTACCTGGCACACGTCCCGGGCGTCGAAGAGGTCGAGGGGATCCGGTCGACCGC
This sequence comes from Myxococcales bacterium, assembly GCA_013002645.1. Lineage (GTDB taxonomy): Bacteria > Myxococcota_A > Polyangia > Polyangiales > Houyiibacteriaceae > SG8-38. The sequence continues at coordinate 1,077 of JABDJF010000738.1, read as the reverse complement.
GGTCCGAATGCGTTCGGGCCACCGCTGGCGGGACACGGTGCTCATGGGTATTTCGAACGACGCCCGGCTCCGGCAGCTTTTCGATCTCGACTTCAGTCATGTTCCGATCCCTGACGAAGGGGTCCTTTTGACCAGCGTTCTGGGCGAGATCCTCGACGTCAAAGAGGGAGATGTGATCGAGATTGAGCTCAAGGAAGGCGATCGTGGCGTTCGCGAGCTCATCGTTGCGGGGCTCATCGAAGAAGGGTTCGGCCTGCAGGGATACGTGTCGAAGCCGAACCTGCATCGCCTGTTGCGGGAGGGCCCGAGGTTCTCGTCTGCGCTGCTGCGGATCGACGCACCGATGGAGGGGGAAGTCCAGTCGCGTCTGAACGACATTCCGGCCATTCAGGCGGTCGCGCGAAAGAGCGATGCCATCGCGAGCTTCGAAAAACAGACCGACGAAACGATGAAGGTGATGACTTTCATCATGACCTTGTTCGCGACGGCCATTGCGATTTCGATCGTCTACAACAATGCTCGCGTGAGCCTGTCGATGCGGGGTCGGGACCTGGCGACACTCCGCGTGCTCGGCTTTACCCGCGCCGAGATTTCGGCGATTTTGCTCGGTGAGCAGGCAGTCCAAATCGCCATTGCGATTCCGTTGGGGCTGATTCTCGGGACCCTCGGCGCGAAGGCTCTGATCGCGAGTTGGGCGGACCCTGAAATCTTTCGCATCCCCTTCATCATTTCGGACCAGACTTACGCGTTTTCGGTCGCCGTAGTCCTCGCTTCCGGCATCGCCAGCGCGCTTTTGGTCCGGAGGAAGCTCGACCGCTTGGATCTCATTGGAGTCTTGAAGACGCGGGAGTGATCGCGGGCGCCCGGCTGGGATGGGGCGCCAAGGTGTGATACCCGTTGCCCAGTTTCTACAGGATGAATCTGCGCGCAACATCGACGATGGTCCTCGCGCTGGCGCTCGGCTTCGCCGTCACGGCAGGGGCCCAGGACGTCGGCTTGGAAGAGCCCTCGGCCGAGCCGGAAGAGAGTCCCGAGGCCCCCCCACCGACCGCGGGCGCTCTTCCTTATGAAGATCCG
>JABDJF010000735.1 GCA_013002645.1 Myxococcales bacterium | reverse complement strand
CGATCTACCGCAAGCGTCGCTCGACCTCAGCTCTGCTGCAGCGTCCGAAGCGAACCTAGTCGGCATCAACTCGGTACAACTCACAGAAATGCTTCGCGTCGCTCCGAGATAGCGGCTCATCCTACCTGATGAACAAAATTCTGGGTGTCGGCATGGCGCTCGGGACGTTGCGGATGCCGCCGAACGACCAAGGCATCGTCCTGTGCGAACCGGAGATCAACGCGATCCGTCAATGGATCGACGATGGCGCGAACGCCCCCTAGGAAACGGGCCCGCGGTTCGGACGTGCCAGCTAGATCGAGCTCAAGGCCGCTCGGGCAGCCTGCACGAAGCCTTCGTACGGGTCTCCTGCATCGAAGGCCGCGATGCCAGCATCGAGTGATTCCATAGCGGTGGCTGCTGCTGCCGCAACGTCGGCAAGTCCTGCGCCCAAGGCGACCGTCTGCGTAGCGTCCAGCTGTGCGATCGCCCGTCGCAGATAATCGCGTTCGCCAATGCTGCTCGGCGCGTCTGATTCCGAGCGGCTTAGGAGCTCCAAGGCCTGATCGATGCCCGCCGCGGCTTGTACCGCTGCCGGGAGCTGCTCGCTCGCGGCAGGGACGTAGCGAGTCACCCCGTTCAGCGTGCCCTGGTACACCACCGCGTCGGGGCCCACGGTCGTCGCAGCGTAAAACGAATTCTCGCAGGAATCGGGGACGACTTCGAGCACGTCGGCGACCCCGGGAAGAATGGACAGGATCATGGTGTCCGCGGAGCGGCAGGCCCCTGGGCCCGCCTCGACCCAGACGCGCGATTCGCCGGTGCCGAAGTCGAGGCCTTCGAGACCCCACTGGCCGCTGCGCTGGCCCGCACCGTAAACGAGGCCGGACGCCTCGCTGATGCTCGGGATGCCGTTTGGCACGCTGATCTCAGAGTTGGCCCAGACGGTGGCACAGCTGCGGGTCTCTGGATCCCAATCGATGCGTTCGAGGCCAAACGGAGCCTTCTCCGGAATGCCTCCTTCGAGCGCCGACACGGTGTTCTGTGCGACCGCGCCAAGGGTCAGCATCGACGGAGGATTGATCGTCGGATTGCTAAGCAGGTCGTTCACCACGACGGCCGAATAACCTCGGACCGCGACGGACTGCTCGGAGATCGCTACCGTGGCGCCGGTTCCGAAGTCGATCGGAATTTCGCAGGCAATGCGCGGGTCCTTGCCAGGCGCGATGGGCGCCCAGTCTGCCGGCACCTCGTCCCGCCAGAAGAGGACCAGGTTCATCAGTCCGAGGCCGTCGGTGATCACCACGAATCGATCGTCGTCCGCGGCGGTGCCCATCAGGCTCGGGGTGGAGCCGGAGCCAGGCCCTAGTCGAATCGGGCTCGGAACCTCTTCGGCGCTCTGGTACTCGGCCCGCCAGCCGAGGCTCAGCGTGCCACCGTCCCAATCGAAGCGATACATGGCCACGCTCGTGAGGACGTAGATGCCGCCGTTTTCATCCACGGCAACGCTATTGGACACGATTTCCAGGTCCGCCTCGTCCGCGGTTGCGCAGTCTTGATTCGCCGAGATGACCGGCACGTCGCCAAGGTCGTTGGGATCGGCATCAGAAGGAATGATGAACAGGTTGCCCAGCTCGGTCGCGAACGCGAGCTGCCCATCATAGGTCAGCGACATGCCCGCGATCACATCGTTCTCGTTACAGAAGACTTCGTCCGGCATGAAGATACGCTTCTCGAGCTCGATCGGGGAAAGGCGATCCCCTTCGGCGCTGTCGCCAAAGAACGAGACGAAGCGAGTGCGGCCGACGATGAAGCGGTTCTCGGAATCGATCGCCGTGTACGCGCCGCTCAAGCCGAGCGTAAAGGTCGGAGGGTCGACTTCTCGGTCACCGGGTACGTACCAGTCGATGATCTCGAAGGTCTCGTGATCCACCTTGACGATCGCAGCGTCGGCGCCTGTCACGGTGGACCATACGGCTCGCCCGCCGTCTTCATAAGGCGCACTGATCGAGGCGATGACCGGAACTCCGGCGCCCGGGAGGTCCAGGTGAGCGCTCTCGGTGGCCACGCTGTCGCTCGGGCCGGGAAATGGAGAAGACCCCTGTGCGTAGCTCGCCCTGTGCGAACCGGACCAAACGGTGTCCCCGAAAGCCGCGCTGCAGAGTGGTTCGTTGGGCGCCAGTGGCGTGGTGCAGAGATTCGACAGGTCGGTCGCCGGGCTGTAGCCGCCGCTCGTCGAGGGGCTGGAGCTGCATCCGATGGCCGCCGCAAGAATCAGTAGGCGGAAAAGCTGAGGTTTGGGCATCAGGCCAAGCCTTGTAGCAGTAGATGCGCGCCGACCAAAGCGCGTTATGATCGGGCCATGGCGGCGATCGATGACTTGGGCAAAGCGCGGTATGTGAACCTCGAGACCTTCCGCAAGAACGGAACGGGCGTCCAAACGCCCGTCTGGGTGGGCCGCGACGGAAACGAGCTGGTGATTTTCACCAACGGCGACTCCTACAAGGTCAAACGCTTGCGGCGCAATTCGAAGATCCG
>JABDJF010000729.1 GCA_013002645.1 Myxococcales bacterium | reverse complement strand
GTCGTGCGTCACCTTCTTCGCCATATCGAGGGCCTCCATTTGGTTCAGGCTGTCCGCGTCGGCGATTTGGCGAACGATATCGATGTATTCGGCGATGTGTTCGGAGAGCAGCTGGTGCGGAATCACGCGCGTCCCGAGCACTTGCTCCTGATCGGTCTGAAAAACGATCACGAAACCCTGCTCCGTGACGCTCACTTCGAGACTCGCGCCTTCTTCGATGTTGCTCTCGGCCCTCGACAGGAGCTCCCGGACGATCGCGTCCCACTCGACCCGCTGGGCTTCCGAGCCGCGCTGCAAGGTGCGCTCGTCGATGTGCACAGCGTTGAGAGCCACAGCTCGACCATACCAGCTTCGACTGCGTCTGCATCTCCGGCCGCTTGGCTGCTATGGTCGTCCGGTGGCACCGGACTTGAGCGATCGCAGGAACGAAATCGTCTATCGCTGGGATCTCGACAAGACATACCTTCGTACCGAGTTCGACACGCTGCGCGACCTGGTGCGCACCGCATTCGAGCCGGCTTCGCGCAAACGCGCCTTTCCGGGTGCGAGCACGCTGTTGCGGGAAATCCGGGCCACCGATCCCGCAGCGATCTTCATTTTGTCCGGCAGCCCCGAGCAGATGCGAAGCGTGCTCGAGGCAAAGCTTCGGCTCGACGGCATTCGCTGGGATGGATTCACCCTCAAGCCGAGCCTGCGCAACCTGGTGCGCGGCAGGTTCCGATTTCTCCGCGACCAACTCAGCTACAAGCTCACCGCGCTCCTTCGTTCGCGCACCAACGTGTCACCCGAGACCGACGAGATTCTCTTCGGTGACGACGCTGAAGGAGACGCGTTCATTTACTCGCTCTACGCCGACATCGTGGCCGGTCGGGTGAGCCAAGAGCTCTTGATGAAGGTTGCGGAAGCTGCACAAGTGTATCCCGACGATATCCCACAGCTGGTCCGAATCGCCGCCCGGGTCCCTCGGGGAGACACGGTTCGACGTATTTTCATTCACCTCGAGCGGGTCTCGTCGACCGCCGGGTTCGGTGATTTCGGGCGGCGCGTGTGCCCCTTCTACAATTACTTCCAGCCGGCGTTGGTTCTGCTCGAAGACGGCGCGCTCGAAGCCCAAGCCGTACTGCGGGTTGGAGCCGATTTGGTGGTTGCCCATACGTTCAACCCCGAAGTGCTCGTCGCGAGCTTCGATGACCTATGCCGACGGGGCTATCTGAGCAATGACGTCGTCGATCGGATGTCTGAGGTCTCGGACAGCATCGAGGCTTCCACCTTCGGCCAGGCGGCCGAGCCGCTTCAGGCGCTCGTGCGAGCGATGGAGGCAGCGCGCACCGGGCTTCCCGATCGAGTCGAGGCGGACACGGTCAACGAAGACTACCTCGCGCTCTTTGAAAAGGACCGCGCACGCGCCAAGGCAGCCAAGCGCCGCGCGCTCTGGACACGGGAGAGCCCCTAGACCGCGCTCCACTACACTCAGCGGACGATATCGAGGGCGTCCGCGGCCAATTCGCCGAGCGTCGTCTTGGTTTCGTCCTCGAAGTCTTCGATGGTCACGACGCGCGAGTCACTCAGAAAGCGTTCGAGGTCTGCAATGGATTCGGGGTCTCGTAGCTGTGCAAGCGATTCGATGGCCGCCGCAACGACGTCCGCGTTCGGATGCTCGAGGAAGCGTCGAAGCAGAGCGAGCGCGCTTGGCTCCGCGATCTCGGCGAGGACCCATGGGAGCTCGGCCATAGCGAGTCCGTGCGCCTTGCGGTCCAAGGCGCGCTCGATGCCGCGGGCCACCTCGGCGTACCGCTCGTACCCCAGATCCCTCAGCGCTTCGCCTGCGGCGACCCGTACCCTTGGTTCCGCGTCGTTCAAGATGGCGATCAGAGCGTCGGTCATTCGGGGGCCCGGTACCTGCGCACAGAGATCCGCCAGGCGTTCGAGCCGCATCGTGCCTTCGACGCGGTCCTCCATCCCGAGGGCATGCTCCGTTTCGCGCTCGAGAAGTGCGACCAGTTCCTGGGCATCCTTGCGCCGAAGCAAACCAAGCTCGGCCATTCGCATGGTGCGATCAGAGTCGAAGATACGCTGTAGCTCGTCGGAAAGTGACATGTTTCGAACCATCCTTCAGGGCTCTCGCCCCGTCGAGCGCATGGGCTCGAGCTCGATGACCAGGGATCGAACACGATCGACTGCATCGCCGGATTCTTCTTCTCGATAGCGCCGAGTCAGCTTCATGTCAGGTGAAAGGCTCCAGCCGGCGCCCTGTGTGGCCACCAG
>JABDJF010000724.1 GCA_013002645.1 Myxococcales bacterium | reverse complement strand
CGAAGCGCTGTATTTCCAACGACCGACGCGTCGAGCGCGGCAATCTTGGTGACGGCGCTGGTCGGCTCGTAGAGCTCCGAGTCGCCGAACTGCGTCCGCAAGACCTTATCGATGAACGCTGCCACTGGGTTCCAAAGCCAAGTGGCTAGCTCGGCCATCGATACGAGAGGGTCCGGTTCGCGTGCCTCGGCCCGGAGCTCCACGGCTACCCGCTCGGCAGGCGGCTCGCGCAGCGCTTCGGCGATGTGTAGGTAGCGCCGCGAGCTGCTCTGAAACGGTGCGCTGCCGTCGAAGTAAGAAGTGTCGAAGGCGTGTCGAGGATGCTTGATGGGTTCGATCAGCGGCGCCTCATCCGGGCCCTGGTAGTAGCGGTTGACCGTCTCACGAAGCTCCCAGAGCAACGGAGACGGGCTCGCGCCGTCCCTCGAGCGCGACGAAGCAGTCCCATACGTGACGATGAGCCGGTCACGCGCGCAAAGGATCGCCTGCAGGAACGCGTGACGGTCGTCGTGGCGTTGGTTGCGGTCCCCAGGGCGATGCGAATCCCGTGTCTCATCGAAACTCAGGCGCTTGTCCGCTCGGGGAAACGACTCCTCGCTCAACCCGACGAGGCAGACGAGCCGAAAAGGGACCGGCCGCAGGGGCACCAGCTCTGCGATGGTCACCCCACGCTGCATGAATCCGACCGCCGGGGTTTCTCTCAGCAGAAGTCCCGCAAGCTCGCGGCGGATGGTTTTCAGAGGGAGGGCGCCGTCGAACCCGCTCTGCTCGGCCGACTCTTTCAAGTTGCGGATTGCCTCCCGTACGACCCGCACCGCCGCACTCGATTCATCGTCCTCCGAGAAAAGCGATGTGCAGAGCCCTTCGATCAGCTCGGCCCAGTCACCCATGCTGCGCGGATGGCGCGCCTGGCGTTGCACCTCGAACAGCGTCTCGGCGAGACGCGACAGGCGCGCCACGAGGGCAGCGTCCTCGAGCGATGGCGCCCCCCTCGGGAGCAGCCCCTCGAAAACCCCTGTGTCCTCCGGCGACGAAGCGAATCCCAAGAACAGCCTGCCAAAACCCGCCCGCCACGTGTGTAGCGGCTCGGCGGGAAACGCGAGCTCGGCACGGTGCTCGGCGTCGATGCCCCAACGGACGCCAGCCGCCGAGAGGAGCTCGGTGAGCCGCGCGCGCTCCTCCGGGCTGAAGCGAAAGTCCTCGCGCATCGAGCTGGCGTCGATCAGCCGCAGCAGATCGAGGACCGAGAACCTCGAGTCGAGGACGTCGAGCACCGCCAGGACGTCGTCGTAGAAACGCGCGTCCTCGCGGGTCAGCCGGTCGTGGACTTCGTAGGGAATCCGATGCCGCCCTCGTTGCCCGAACACCGCTCGGAAGACGGGTGCGTAGGTCTCCAGATCCGGCGCCATGACGACGATGTCTTCGGGCTCGAGCGTCGGGTCCTCCTCGAGAGCACCTTGCACGGCTTCGAAGACAACCTGCGCCTCTCGCGTCGGGCCGGCGCACGCATGCAGTGTAATCGACGAATCTGAAAGGCTCCGCACGGGCCGGTCCGCTGGTGCAGGAGGGCTCCGAAAATCGAAGATGTCGGCTTGTAGCGAGCTCAGCAGGTTCGTTCGCTCCGCAGGCTGATAGGCATCCCGTTGGCCGCTCAGGTCATGATCGACCGAGAGCAAGACTTGTTGGAAGCCATGGCTCAAGCGTCCGACGTTCGAAAGAAACGCATGCCCGTCGGTCGAAGCCTGCCCCTCGGGCGAAGGGAGCACGTCCGCCAGGTATTCCTTGGAAGGCTCGAGCACATAGAGCGTTGTCGGAACCGAATGTGAGAGCGCGCTAAAGAACTGGAGGAACAGGGGCGGAATGGTTTCGAGCGCAAACACGTGCAGGCGTTCAAAGCTCAGCTCGCTCGGGTCGAGGCCGCGTCGGAGCCTGGGCAGCGCCTCTCGAATGCGCGAGGCGAGGTCGTGCGGACCCAGCGCCTGCGCGACACGGTGCCAGAGCTCGGGCTGCCAACGCGTGGAGGGCCTTTCCACCCAGTCAGACAACAGCGTCGGTCGATACACGACGTAGTCGTCGTAGACCGCGGAGAGGCTTGCCGCGAATCGAAGCACGCGATCGGGGTCGGCCTCGGCCCCCAAATACGAAATCAGCTCTTCAGGCGCCGAGTCCTGAAGCAAGCGCGCAATCGTCCACTTGAGTCGGTCGGGGGTATACGCAGGCGCCATCTCGGATCGTCCGATCGCGCATTCGAGCACTTCTTCGATCACTGCCCTGGGGAAAGGAAACGAAGGATTTCCCCAAACGCCCAGCCGCTCCGCCAGCGCGAGGGTCAGCCAGCGCTCCATGCCGCGGCTCTGAACGACGATGACCTCGTTTTGGAACGGCCCGAGGGGACTCTCGCGAATCAGCGATGCGAGCGCGTCCGCCAGGTTCTCGGTTTGGTTGCTGCGGATGAGCTCCATGCGCTCAACGAGATGCGAACTCTCGCTCGAGGTTCTTCATACCTCTGCTGAGCGCGACTTGAAACAGCTTCTTGCCCGCCCAGCCCTTGACCGGATTGCTCGCGAGCCGGCCGTACGCCAGCCAGCAAATCACCGTGCCGCCGTCGGGATGCGGCTCGCAGGTCATCACGCCGAGGTGGTCGAAGCAAAGCCCCAAAAACGCCTCGTCGTTGGCCGAGTAGGCGAGCATGTGCGGCGCTTCGTACGCCTTCACCCGCTCTTTGATCAGCGTCGAGG
>JABDJF010000693.1 GCA_013002645.1 Myxococcales bacterium | reverse complement strand
CCTCGGGGGCGGAAGCGCGGCCGTCTCGCATTCGGATTAATCCAAGTGGGAGTGGCCGGCGTAGTGCCAAGCAGAAGGGGTATCTCATGCAAGTCACATCACTCAAGCTCACCAAGAATCGCGCTCTTTTCGGAGCAAACACTGCCACTCTGCTCGCGTTGTGTGCCCTGACGCTCAGCGTCGGTACGGGATGCGGCGATGTAGAGGCCTACGAGGCTATCGGCTCGGCAGAAGCGGGCATCGTCGACGGTCGCCCGGCGTTCAATGGGGAGACCTATTCGACCGTCGCGCTCATCGACATCGAGTTCGGGCCCTTCTGCACGGGTACGCTCGTCACCCCCACCGTCGTCCTGACGGCAGCCCACTGCGTCCAAAATGAGCAAGGCATTCTTCGGCCGGAGTTCATCGAGGTCGGCGCCGGTTCGCTGGACGTCAGAGCCCCCAGCCCCAACGACCCACGCACAGTCACGCACGTGGTCCCCCACGAAGCGTTCGACGGGAACACGATGGTTCACGACATTGCGCTTCTAATCTTGGCTCAGCCGGTCAACGGCGTTCCGACCGCGGCCACGTCCTCGATCGAGTTCTTCGATGAGAACGTGTTTCCCGGCGCCTTGCTGACCATCTCGGGCTACGGACTGGAACATCAGGACGGCCAGTTGGTAGGACTGCTCAACATCGCTGAAACGCCGTTCGGGGAGCGCAGGCAGTACGATTTCTTCGCTGGTGGCGAGGGCGAGTCCGACACGTGTCAGGGAGACTCCGGCGGTCCGGTCTATCTGGCGACCTTCGAGGGGATGCTCGTGGTCGGCATCACGTCCTACGGGATCCCCCACGAAACCATCCGATGCGGTGCGGGGGGCGTCTACACTTTTGTTCCGGCGTACTTCGAATGGATCAACAACGTGCTCGATAACCTGGGTCCTTCAGACCCGAGTCCGCAGCCCAACCCGAACGCCGGATCAAATTTCCAGCGGTCGACGGGCGGCGCGGGCTGCAGCGTGGGCGGCGAGATGCCAGCCGACGGATTCGCGATGCTGTTGTTGTTCGGATTCCTGTACGCTCGGGGACACCGCACACGACGCGACCGCGCCTGAGCACGACGCGCTCCGGCCGAGACACGAAAGTTGGGTCGAGCCCTCGCGGGCTCGGCCCTTCTCGCATTGGGTTATGCCCGCTGCGGGCGCAGACCCCCTATCCTGATTAGGCATAGATTGGACTTCCGAAACCTCGATCTTTTGTGGGGATACCGGTTGGTTTCTCTTTTTTTCCAATCCCCTTAATCCAATTTGGCTTCTGCGCCGTAGGGCATGGCGACACCGGGCGTTGCCCCGGAGGAGAGAGGCTGAGATGACCCGCACCACCACCAAGACCGCATCGCTGACGATCCTCGCCATGCTCGCCTGTGCTTGCGGCGACCCCGGAGATGCTCAGTTCAATGACAATCCTGGGTTTGAGAGCCCGCCGGCCGGCTTTGAAGATTCGAGTCGGGGTGACGAACCTGACTTCGAGAGTCCCGCAGACGGCGAGGGCGTGGCCATCGGTGAAAACCCTTTCGAAGAGGGCCCGGCGCGACCCGACATACCGGTCATCGAGCCCATCTTCGACCCGGCGCCACCGGCACTGGTGGAGCTCACGGACGAGGAGCTCTTGCCGCCCGGCGATCGCGGTGAGCGCGACCCCGCGTTCCTTGCTGAAGACGACGAGCGGCTTGCTGCAATCGTCCACGAGCTCGTCAACAGCGACGTCGTCGTGGAGGTGGTCGGTACCACAGTTGTGGTTACTGACACTGTGACCGCGGCAGAGCTCGACCGACTCGTGGGGGCGGGCTTCGACGTCGCGTTCGTCGATGGTCCGGAGTCAGAGAACACCCCCGCCGACCAAACGGCTCCTGCGAGCATCTCGATTGACTTCACCCGCCTTGCCGCCGCCGCTGCCGACTCTCACTCGCATGGCTGCGAGCGACACCTGTTGCTCGAGATTCGGGATGGCATCATCGCAGCCGTGACCGAGTGCGACTTCATCGACGTCGTGGTGGACGTCATCGTCTTCGGCGACAGATCGGTCCGGGGCAGGATCCGCCTCGATGCCGGTGGCTCGCCCGTCCTGATCGACGTCCAAGGTGAGCTGGACGGAAACGCGCTGGAGATCCGATTCTCCACCGAGGTTCGGTTCCCGCCGTTCAACCCCGATGGACTGGAATTCTCCGGCTTGGCGTCCTTTACCGACGTGTGGGAAGGCACCCTCCGCGCGGACCTCTTTTGAGCGGACGCGTTGACCTCGCGGGGCTTCCCACGAAACCGGACGAACCGAAAACCGTCCCCAACGCGGGGGCGGTTTTCGGTTGACGCGCAGGGTCCACCGAAAACCCAACAACGCGCCCTTGCGCGCGAATTGGTAGGGGCCTATCTCGGCCAACCGCCCGGCATGACCACCGAAGACATGGACCGCGACCGCCAGGTTCGCAACTCACAGGAAACTGAATCGCCCCGGCTTTACCGGAGGCTCCAGATGTTGAGAGGATGGAGCCATGGGAAAGCGAAGCAGGTATCCGGTCGAGGTCCGAGAGCGGGCGGTGCGGCTGGTGATGGACAACGAGGGTGGGCACGACACGCAGTGGTCGGCGATCACGTCAGTGGCTGCCAAGATCGGGTGCACGGCGGAGACGCTCCGCAAATGGGTGCGGCAAGCTGAGCGGGATGCGGGCAAGCGGCCGGGGCTCAGCACCGAGGAGCGTGAGCGACTCAAGGAGCTCGAGCGCGAGAATCGGGAGCTCAAGCGAGCGAACGAGATTCTACGCAAGGCGTCGGCGTTTTTCGCTCAGCCGGAGCTCGACCGCCGACCGAAGTGATGGTCGATTTCATCGACAAGCATCGAGATGAGTACGGGGTCGAGCCGATCTGCGCCGTGTTGCCGATCGCCCCGTCGACCTACTACGCGCACCGTGCGTGCCGGCTCGACCCCGAGCGTCGCTGCGCCCGGGCCAAACGCGACGAGGCGCTGTGCGTCGAGGTTCGGCGCGTGCATCAGGAGAGCCTCGGCGGCGTCTACGGCGTCAAGAAGGTGTGGCGCCAGCTTCTTCGCGAAGGCATCCGGGTCGCGCGATGCACCGTCCGGCGATTGATGCGGCAAATGGGCCTTCGCGGCACGACACGGGGCCGTGCGTTCAAGGTGACCACAGTCCCGGACGAATCCTTAGCCCGTCCATCCGACCTCGTGCAGCGTGCGTTCGTGGCGAGTCGACCGAACGAGTTGTGGGTGGCGGACATCACGTACGTGGCGACGTGGGTCGGCTTTGCCTACGTCGCCTTCGTCGTCGATGTATTCTCGCGTGCCATCGTCGGCTGGCGCGTGTCGAACTCGCTTCGAAGCGACTTGGCGCTCGATGCGCTCGAGCAAGCGCTGCACCAGCGGTCGCCAAGCGAAGCGTTGGTGCACCATAGCGATCGCGGATCGCAATACCTGTCCATTCGCTACACCGACCGCCTGCTCGACGCGGGTATCGAACCGTCGGTCGGAAGCGTCGGCGATTCGTACGACAACGCCATGGCCGAATCGGTCATCGGTCTGTACAAGACCGAAGTCATCCG
>JABDJF010000531.1 GCA_013002645.1 Myxococcales bacterium | reverse complement strand
TTTTCGTAATGGTGTTCTTCGGGTTCGTTGCCGTCTGTGGGACGACTTTCGTCCAGGCGCTGTACGTCCCAGAAATCGCCTGGCTTGCCTCGATTCCGATCGGCGCCTTGGCAACGGCGATTCTGGTGGTGAACAACGTGCGCGATTTCGAGGGCGACCGCCGGGCGGGCAAGACGACGCTCGTGGTTCGATTTGGCAGAGCCAGCGGCGTCCAAGAGTACGCATTCCTCTTGCTCGCCTCCTATGCAACCCCCATCGTCCTCTATCTCCTCGGCTGGAGCAGCGTTTGGGTCTGCCTTCCCTTGCTGACCCTTCCCTGGTCGCTTCGGCTGTTTCGATCGCTGGTGAACGATCGCGGCGTGGCTCTCAATCAAACACTCGCCGGCACCGCGAAGCTGCTCTCTGCGTTCGGGGTTCTCATGGCAATTGGGATTGTCTCATGACCGAGCTTCACGCCCAGATCGACCTGTTGGAAGGCGAGCTTTCGGACGCGCTCGTCGGTGGCGCGGATCGCGTTGTGAGACGGGCCTTCACCGTCCTTCGTCTCATGCGCGGCGATGGGACGACCGGGCTGGGAGAGGCGTCAGCGTTGCCCGGCTACTCGCCTGATTCGATCGCGGACGTCACCGACGAGCTGCGGCGGCTGGCGAACGAGCCCATTCTCGTCGACCCGCTCGCCAGTCCGTTGGAGATCCTCGTCGCAGCGTTTACCGCGCACCCGCTGCACCAAGCGTCCTCTCGCTTCGCGCTCGAGACGTCGCTGCTCGATTGGCTCGGCCATACCCGCACAGAGCCCGTTCATCGGGTCCTTGGCGGCGATGCGGGGCGACGGACTGTTCCCATCGCAGACCTGGTCATGACCTCGGACCCCAGCTCATGGCACGCGCGGATCGATGGGCTGCTTGCGGACGGCGCGACCCACGTGAAGCTCAAGATCGGCGCGGACCTCGAGCACGAGATCAAGGCCATCCGATCGATTCGCAAGGCGCACCCAACGCTTCCCCTCCGTCTGGATGCGAACCGCAGCATCCCGGTCGCCGTGCTCCGCCGGCACGCCGCTTCGTTCGAAGCAATGGAGTTGGAGCTGATCGAGGAACCCGTCGCGTCCGAGGACTGGCCGATCGCTTTGGGTCTACCCCTGCCTTTCGCGCTCGATGAAACCCTTCTCGACGACGCCCTTTCGCAGCGGCTCCTCGAAAGCGGCCGGATTGCTGCGGTGGTCATCAAGCCGATGGTCTTGGGCGGGCTGCGGGCGTCCTTCCAGATCGCCGAGAAGGCGGCAGCACATGGCGCGCGGTACCTCGTCTCGCATACGTTCGATGGCCCGATCGCGCGCGCGGCGACCGCTGAGCTCGCCCTTGCCCTCCAAACCGAGCTTGCAGCCGGCCTAGGGGAGCATCCAGCCCTCGGGCTCTGGCCGCCTCACCGGATCGCTGCGATTCGCGACCGCCAGATCGTCCCGCACGAGGCGCCCGGCCTGGGGCTACAATTCGCAGAGGACCCCGATGCATGAGCTGAGCCTGCTCGCGGCAGCGATTGAAGATCCCGGCCGCGACTGCCTGATCGCCGGCGGCCGGGTATGGTCCTATGCGGACGTTGCCGCACGCGTTCGGACCGCGATGGCTTCTCTTTGTGCCCATGGGGTCGAGCGCGGCGACCGTGTTGCGCTCACCCCCGAGGTTGACGTCGACTCGATGGTATGGCTCTACGCGCTCTTCGAGCTGGGTTGTCCCGCGGTGCTTCTACACTCTGGCCTCCGCGATCGTGAACGGGCCGTCATTCTCGAGGAGGCGCAGCCCGCCCATCGAATCGACGGCCGTGTTCCCGATGAAACGTCCGCCCCACCGATCTCACGGCCGGCCTCGGTTCCTGTCGAGCAGACCTTGGTCGTCGCCTACACATCGGGGTCGAGCGGCACACCTCGCGGAGCCAGTTTGTCTCGGCGGGCGTTCATCGCATCGGAAGCCGCACATGCCTCGAATCTCGGCTGGCTTCCCGATGATCGTTGGCTCCTTTGCATGCCCCCGGCTCATGTCGGCGGGCTGTCGATCGTCACTCGCTCGCTCATTGCGAGGCGGTGCATCGTGTTGGGTCCCGGTCCCTTCGATCCACGCGCGCTGAGCCGGCGGATGGCCGACGATCGCGTGACGCTTCTCAGCGTCGTGCACACCATGCTTCGCCGCCTGCTGCTGCTCGAAGACCCTGTCTGGACACCGCGACCCGAGCTTCGTGCGGTCTTGGTTGGCGGTGCGCCGTTTCCGCTCGCGCTCCGCGAGAAAGCGAAGCAGCGAGGAGCTCCGGCGCTCGGGACGTATGGTTGCACGGAAGCCTGCTCTCAAGTGACCACGCAAACCCCTGAACAAAGCAGGGGACCTGGCTCAGGCGGGGTCTTGCCCGGCGCTGAGGTCCGCATCGAGAACGATGAAATCCAGATCCGAGGCGATGTGCTCATGGATGGATATCTCGGCGAGGATCGCAGCGGCGAGCCCTGGACGCCCGACGGCTGGTTCCGCACCGGCGACTTCGGCTCCTTTCTCCCGGACGGGCAGCTCCGCGTCGGCGGGCGTCTCGACGACCTCATCATTACCGGCGGGGAGAACGTCGCGCCTCGAGAGGTCGAGGCCTGGCTCGAGACGGTTCCCGGCATCGAATCCGCCTGCGTTTTTTCACTGCCGCACGCGGACTGGGGCGAGGAAGTCGTAGCCGCTCTCGTCGTCGACTCCGCTCGGTACAGCGCCCAACGCCTTGGCGCGCAGCTCGAGAAAGGCCTCGCGCCCTACAAACACCCCAGGCGTTTCTGCGTGCTCGATGCGCTTCCGCTGAGTCGCTCGGGGAAGGTCGACCAGGTCGCCGTAAAGGCACTCTGTGGCGTCAAGCTGTCGCGAATTTCGGCTCTGTAGGCCTCGCTGAAGTCTGCTAGGGTTTCGCCGTCAGGGGAGATGAACATGGCAGAACAGATCAACGCGTCGCATATCCTTCTCATGTACGCAGGCTCCGAACGATCCTCCGCGACACGCAGCAAAGA
>JABDJF010000655.1 GCA_013002645.1 Myxococcales bacterium | reverse complement strand
GCATGGGGTTGTCTTCTCTCGGATCGGTGTAGAGGTCGTAGAACGTCGCGCCAATGCCGGAAGCCGCCCCCGGGTCGGACGAGATCCAGTGTTGCTTGTAGCGGCCCTTCACGGTCGCGGCGAGCGTGTGTCCTTGGTAGATGAACACGTAGTCGCGCCGGCCGTGCGTGTCGCCGTCGAGAATCAGCGCCGTCTGATCGAGGCCATCGATGACGCGGTCTCTTGGAATGTGCTTCTTGGCGCCGCCGAGGCGAGCGAGAGTCGTGTAGAGATCAGACACATGAATGATGTCGCCGACGAGCTGGCCGCCCTCGATGGTCCCCGGCCACCATGCGAAGGCAGGCACCCGGACGCCACCCTCCGTGAAATCGCCCTTGCCGCCCCGGTACATGAGCTCCGTCATGCCCCAGCCCGGGGGCGGGTTGTGCACCATCGGGCCGTTGTCGGCCATCGCGATGAAGAGCGTGTTTTCCGCAATGCCGAGCTCCTTCAGCTCTTTCATCATCTGACCGACGAAGGCATCGAGCTGTACGTAGCCCTCGGCGACTTTGCCACCCGACTGCGTCTTCTTGGGCATGTCGGGCTTGAGGAAGTTGAGGAAGTTCGGCCAGTACTCGACGAAGAAGGGTTTGCCCGCCTCGGCGTTCTTCCGGATGAAGGCGAGCGTGCGCTTCTCCGATTCGATGTCCATTTTGTCGTAACACTCGTTGGACACGCCGCACCACTCGCTTCCCTTCTCGCCTTTCTTCCCTTCGATGTTCATCACCCAGCCTTCGGGTACGAGGCCCGGAGAATCGAGGCGATACGGATCGGGTGGATAGATTTCGGGGTGGAGCCCGAGCACCGCGTTGACTGCGTTGCCCTGCGGACTGTAGAGCGACGTGATCTGGTTCATTGGCGTGAAGAGCGCCTCGTCGAACCCTTGGTTGTGCAAGTAGCTCTCCTCGATGTCCCCGAGGTGGCCCTTCCCGTAGTGAGCGGTGGCGTAACCGGCCTCCGAGAGCACCTCCGCGATCGTGACCTCTTCCTTGCGCAAACCGGCGAACTCGTGCGGCATGCCTACGACGCCCATCCCGTGACGTACCGGGTGGCGCCCCGTGAGGAATGCGGCGCGCGTGGGCGTGCATGCGGGCTCGCTATACATCCGGGTGAAGTTGATTCCCTCAGCCGCCATTTGATTCAGATTGGGGGTCTCGTAGCCGAGGTTTCGCTGCATTTCGGGAAAGCCGACCGACCCGTACGGCTGGTCGTCCCACAAGATGTAGACGATGTTCGGGGGGCGGCCGAACTTCTCGTTCATCTGCGCGAGCTTCGCGTCGATCTCACGATCCTCGGCGGCCCAGCGCTCACCGTTCTGAGCTCGAAGCACGTAGTACTCGGAGTCGTGGACGATGTCTTTGTTCTTGGCGGATGCGCTAGTGCAAGAGAGCGCAGTGAGCGCGGCGAGGGCGACCAATCGATGATGCATGGTGGCGCAAGGCTACGGGCAGGGGCCTAGATGATCAAACCGAGCAAATGGGAGCCGATAGGTCGTCACTTGGGTAGAGCGGTCTCTGCCGAGATCCGCTCGCGATTCTCCTTGACGTGACGTTGACGTGTGTGTGCAACGTTTTAGAATCGGTGGGTTACGCACCCGGAGAGCTTGCCCTTCTTCCGAGCGGTGATGATCATGCGTTCGGAGTCGCGGTCATAGACGCGCTGATCGAAATCACCATGGGCAACGACGGGCTCGAGGCCCGCGTCTTCGAGGGCTTCGAGGGTTTCCTCGAGGCGTAGATAGCGGTGGCGGATCGTCGCCAGGATTTCTTCTCCGCTGTCTTCGGCCAGGTAGCGATAGTGGACGGTGAAGCGTTGAGCGCTCCGCTCGTATTCACTCTGCTCGAAGACCTGCCAACGTTTTCCGCGCGCGTCGACCGTCGCGATCTGCTCTTCCTCGTCGAAGCCCTCATCGCAGGAATCGTCCTCGTGGATGGGATCGCCTGCGTATCCGTCGAACACGAGAAGCCCGTCGGCGGCAAGCACCTTTTCTACCTGCACGAAAGTGCGCCGGACACCCTCGAGGTCCGGGAGGCAATAAATGCCATTGAAGGGGATCAAGACGCGGTCGAATCCGCTTCCGACCTCGAAGGTCTCCATGTCGCCTCGCCGGAGCTCGACCGATGCGGGAAGATTCGTTCGAGCGAGAGCAAGGGTCTCTTCGGAGGAGTCCACGCCGAGGAGCTCCGTGACCTGATCGGCAAGCACGGCGAGGATACGTCCCGAACCGCAGCCGAGCTCCAGGACGCGATCGGCGCCAACGCAGACGGCGCGGTAGAAATCTTCGTCGCCGTCGTTGCCGTTGTGCAAGGAAGCGTAGAGATCGGCGGGGTAGTCCATGCTCATCATGAGCATGTACGCCTACTTCTATCTAGCCGCAGCCCCAATTCCCCAAGAGGTGAACCAGGGACGGCTATTTCGATGGGGTCTACGACCCCTTGCCACCGGAGATTCCGGGTCGATACTCAGCGCGTCTTCTAAATGGCCCGCATCGCTCTCATTGGTGACCTCCACGGCAGCTTCGATGCGCTCGATATCGCCGCGTTCAACGATGCGAGCTACGACCTTCTCATCTTCACGGGCGACCTCGGCAGCGGGACCGCGAAGAACGGCCTCGAGATCGCCAAGCTGGTCTCTCGCTTGACTACGCCCACCATCGTCATGCCGGGCAACAACGATGCGCCGTTTCTAGCGGAGATCGCGGCGGAGTTCGGTCACCAACGGGGCCTCTCTGCAATCTTCGACCTCGATCGCGGCGTTGCTTCAAAACGCGCCGAGGTCATCCTCTGCGGGTACCGCCTCCACGAGTTGCCGCTGCCCGGGTTCGCCTTGAGCGTCGTGACCGGGCGGCCGTGCGCCATGGGCGGAGGCGAGTTCAGCTTCGGGTCCGAGGTGTCTCGAGCCTACGGCATCGCGAACATGGAGGAGTCGACGGAACGCCTCATTTCCCTCGTCGATGCGGTCGACACGGAACGGTTGTTGCTCGTCGGCCACAACGGCCACTCGGCCTCGGCGACCGAAAGACCGACATCTGGGGAGCAGACTTCCTTCC
>JABDJF010000620.1 GCA_013002645.1 Myxococcales bacterium | reverse complement strand
TCAGAAGCACCGAACCCACTCCGCATCCCAGGTCCAGGTAGCGGGCCGGGGCCACCGGATTTCGATGGACGGCATACCAAGCGGTAATCAGGTCGTCTGTGCTGGTCCGATGCCCGCCTGAACGCTGAAAGATGTGCCAATCGCCAATCAAGCGATCGCGCCCGGCGTCGTCCGGCCAGGCCACGGGCTTCGATGAATGCCCCAGGGTTCGCATCCACGATGCTATCGGGCGATCGCCGCTCGTCAATTCCAGCTCATCGAGCGTGTCGAAAACCTCGATGACGCAAAGCCGATTGACGGAGATCGCCCGCTAGGGCCATCGAGTGCAGCCAGAACCGAAAACGTCTCATTCCGCCCCCAAGATCGGCGTTCGTCTGTTCCTCGGCCCTTCCTGGGCCGTCGGGATCCTTCCAGCCGCTGTCGGCTTCGCAGTTGGTCGATTCCGGGCCGAAAGTCGACTAATCCGGCTTCCCGGATGCTCGTACCCGGGTCGCGGACCCCTGCTCCCCGGCGGTCGTTTTTGGAGGAGAGGCTTCGGCTCCATTAGGCTGAGGGTATGCAAGGGGGAGAGTTCGGAAGTCCTGCTTTGATCGGACCGTTCGATCGAGCGCAGGGAGCCATGCTTCGACGGGCGGTCGAGCGGGCGAACTCCGGGTCCTACGTATCGAGCACGATCTTGGGTTCGCAGGACGATCTCTCCGACCTACGCCCAAAGTGTATTTTCGTCGACGGTGAAACCGCGGAGCTTGGGACGACGACGACCTGGATTCGCGAGGATCCCTTCCTGTTTGCGACGCCGGTGATCGCGATGGTCTCGGACCTTCGCGATGCCTCGTTCGTGCAAGCCTATCGACAGGGAGCGGACGATGTGATCCTGCGCTCGAATGTCGGCGGCGTGACACGGCGCATCGCCAACCTCCAAGATTTCGATCCCACAGCACGGCCGCCGGTGTCCCGAGGTCGCGTTTTGATCAGTCACCACGTCGACGAGTATCGACGGCTTCTGGGACGCGTGCTGCGACAGGCCTGCTTCGATGTCCACTTCGCGGTCGATGCAAACGAAATCATCGCTGCCATGGCCTCGGAGCTGGAACCAGATCTGGTGGTCGTATCCAATCAGCTGCTTCCAATGGCCAAGATCGAACACGCAAGGCGAGCCGCCAACGCCCCGAAGACTCGTTTCGTCGTCGTCTCAGCTACGGCGTCGACTCGAATCATGCTGGACTCCAGGTTCCCGCACTCGGCCACCATCTCGGAAAACGCGCCTCACGATCACCTGCTCTTCTTGGCGAACGACCTCCTCAGAGACGGTTGCCGTCAGGGACGCCAGTCGCCCCGATACTTGTTCGACACGATTTGCAGCTTTCGAACGGAGGGCGAATTCTCGCCCGAGTACGGCCTGACCTACAACATGAGTCAGACGGGGATCTATGTGCGAACGCTCGACCCGCCCCCGAAAGACGCAACGCTCTGGCTCGAGCTCAGGCCCCCGGGCACGACAGCGACCGTACACTTGCGCGGCACACTCGTCTGGGTTGCGACGCCCGGCGCCTGTTCACGCGCAACCCCGCCCGGGTTTGGCCTTCAAATCGATGCACACTCCTCACCGGCTCGAGACTTGAAGCTCTATCGAGATGCATACAACACGCTCGCGCAGGTGCCGAACCAGATTGCCTTGAGCTGGCGACCCTGAGCGCCGCAAGGCATACCAGTCGGGGCAGCCATGAAAGGCCTCGCGATTCATGACCAGCTGAGCATCCCGAGCCGTGATCTCTCATGGAGTGCCGCTCGTTCGTCCGGCCCGGGCGGCCAGAACGTGAACAAGGTCGCTACCAAAGTCATCCTTCGATTCGACCTCGATGCAACGGCTGCCTTGACGCAAGCCCAAAAGCGGCGTTTGCGCAAGCTTGCAGGTCGCCGCCTGGACGCCGAAGGCGGAATTCTGATCAGCGCCCAGGCCGAGCGCTCGCAGAGCCAGAACCTCGAACGGGCACGGACGAGTCTGCGTCGCTTGATTCTAAAGGCGCTGATCGTTCCGAAGCGTCGGGTCGCAACGAAGCCATCCAAGTCTCAAAAGCGCCGTAGGCTTCGAGACAAACGCCGGCAAAGCGAGAAGAAGAAACACCGAGCGCCCGTGCAAGGAGACGACCACTAGTCCCGAAGCCGCTTTTTGACCTTCCGCCGCAGCACGGGGAGCAGCTTGGCTTCGAACCACGGGTTCTTCTTCATCCAAATGCGTGAGCGCCAGCTCGGATGCGGCAGCGGAATCGTTCGGGTGCCGTAGTCTGCGAACGAGCGAACGGTTTCCGTCAGCGTCTTCTTTCGAGAAGCGCCGAGATAGTGCGCTTGTGCGTATTGCCCGCACAGCAGCAAGAGCGGTTCTGGCGCCATGGCGCCGAGCACCTGCTCGTGCCACTGAGGCGCACACTCGGGCCGCGGCGGCGCATCGCCGCTTTTTGCTTTGCCGGGATAGCAGAATCCCATGGGAACCAGTGCGAACGAGCTCGGATCGTAGAACGCCTCTCGGGAGACACGAAGCCACTCCCGGAGGTGGTCCCCTGATGGGTCGTCCCAAGGAATACCGGTCTCGTGCACTTTGGTACCGGGCGCCTGCCCGACGATCACAATCCGGCTCTTCAACGAAAACTGAACGACCGGTCGCGGCCCGAGCGGAAGGTGCTCGCGACAAATCTCGCAGCCTGCGATCTCCTTCTTGAGCGTGCGCAACGAAACCGCCATCGAGCCCGGAGAGTATCATCTCGGGCGGCTGTCGGTGCGAACGGAGGCATGGCTGTCCAGAAGCACGACAAACACGCGCCTGACGGCACCATTCGAGGCCGTGCGGACGTCGTCGATTTCAGCTGAAGCTCACCCGGCTAAGAATCGACTCAACCGGCTAGCGCAACTAGTTGTTCAGAGACCCGTGGCGTGCGAAAAGGCCGGAATGGAACGCAGCTCAATCAGCCTCCTTGTTGCCATGGCGATGACTGGCCTGCTCGCCTGTTCGTCGACCGACACCGCAACGGACGCCGGCACCGGTGGAGACGCCGGCACCGGTGGAGACGCCGGCATGACCGAGTGGCGCATCTTCCGAACGGCAACGGTTCAAAATGCGAACCTCGGCGGCATTGCAGGCGCCGATGCAATCTGCGCGGCGCAAGCGCTCGACGCAGGGCTCGAAGGCGAGTTCAAAGCCTGGCTCTCGACGATCCTTTCGGCCGTCGCCGACCGCGTGACCCAAGCCGCAGGCCCATACATCCTCGTGGACGGGACCTTAGTCGCCAACGACTGGGACGATTTGGTCGACGGCTCGATCCTCGCACCGATCAACCTCGACGCGAGCGGAGTGATGCGCTCCGGTGAAGTGTGGACCGGAACGCTGGCAGACGGGTCCTCGTACCTCGCCGACGATTGCGCGGGGTTCAGCAGTGGCACCAGCGGCGTCGCCCTATGTGGCGCGACCAACTCGACGACCACGACCTGGACCGAAAACATCACCCCCGCCTGCTCCACGCAGTTGGGCCTCTATTGCATCGAGCAGTAGCTCCGCGTCTCTACTGTGACCCGGCTGCGCGTCTCTTCAGCTCCTCCGGAGAGACATCTTCGATGTGGGTGCCGATCCACCAGATGTTGCCGCAGGGGTCGGTGACGCCCCCGCCACGGTCACCATAGAATTGATCGGCCGGCTCCATGATCGACGTTGCACCTGCCTCGAGCGCACGTGCGTACACCGCATCGCAGTCGGGGACGTAGAGATACAGAGAAGCCGGCATGGCCGCCCCTTGAGGTTTGCCGAGCATCACGAACGAGTCGCCGATCTTCACCTGGGCGTGCCGAACGCTGCCGTCCGGATTGTCCATGCGCTCCGTCAGCTCCGCGCCGAACGCTTCTTGAACGAACTCGATGAATTTTGCGCCGTCTTCGACGAAGACATAGGGCGTGATCGAGTGAAAACCATCTGGGATTGCTTTGACCGCCATTTCGATACCTCCTTTGCCGGACATACTCGCTAAGTGCGTACTCTAACCGATCCTCCATGGTACTTTGCACCAGCACGACCGACCTGAGCATGGTCCTGTCCAATGAGGTAGCCGGGTTTGCCGATTCTTGCCATCGATCTCGGAACATCCAATGTAAAAGCCTCCGTCGTCCGGCGCGACGGCGCCTTGCTCGGCACCGGCCGCGGTTCCATCGAGACTGTGCGCACTCCAGATGGCGGCGCCGAGCAAGATGCGGAGCGAGTTTGGCAGATCGTCTTGGAGGCCGCCGACCAGGCACTGGCCTCACTGCCGGACAGACACGAGGTGCGCGGGATCGCCTGCGCGAGCCAGTACTCCTCGATCATTCCTGTGGACCGCGACGGTCGTCCGACCGCCAACATGGTGGTCTGGATGGACCAGCGCGGCGCGCTCGCTCGCTTGAAGAAGCTGCCGGGCGGCAGGCACATGAGGCCGAACCTCTACCAGATGGGGCGCTGGGTGCAGATTCACGGGATCCCTCCGCTCGATTCGGGCGCAGATTCACTTGCCCACATGCGCTGGCTGAAGCTGGCGCGCCCAGAGGTCTACCGACGCACCGCGACGTTTCTCGAGCCGATGGATTACCTTGCGATGCGTTTATCGGGCCGCCCTGTCACCAACCGCTGCTCCAGCTTTCTCATGTTGTTGACCGACAACCGGCGTGGCGAAACCGACTATCACCCCAGCTTGTTGAACTGGTCCGGACTCGACCCCAAGAAGCTACCGGAGATCGTTCCAGTCGATGAGCCTCTTGGGCCCGTGCTTCCCGAAGTTGCGCAACGGCTAGGGCTCGCAAAGGACACGCTGGTCTTTGCGCCGATCAACGACACCCAGGCCGGCGGTGTCGGTGCGGCGGCCTTTGCTGGCGAACACGCCGGCATTTCGATCGGGACGACCGGAGTCTGCGTCACCCATGTCGATTTCAAGAAGACCGACATCCGCAACTCGCTGGTCAGCATGCCGTCCCCGATCCGCGGCCAATACTTCGTCATGGCAGAAGCGGGAATCGGCGGCGGCGCCCTCGACTACTTCCTCGAGCGTCTGGTCTTTGCCCGTGACGGCTTCGGAGATCACAGCCTCATCGACCGGTTCTCCGCCCTGGAACGCGCCATCGCGACGATCGAACCAGGCAGCGACGGTGTCTTGTTTCTACCCTGGCTGACGGGTTCTGTGACACCCGCCGAAGACGGTAAGGTGCGCGGAGGCTTTCTGAACCTTTCGCTTCAGACCACACGCGAGCATCTCGACCGGGCCGTCCTCGAGGGCGTCGCCTTCAACCTCCGATGGGTGCAAGGGCGCGTCGCCCGCTTCACAAAGCGAGACATCTCGCGCATCAGATTTTATGGAGGCGGCGCGCTTTCCCCGGCCTGGGCGCAGATCTTTGC
>JABDJF010000619.1 GCA_013002645.1 Myxococcales bacterium | reverse complement strand
GCTGCGCACGACGAGCGTTGCATACACGACCGGAAGTTGGTCGGCGACGATCGTATTGACCTGCAGGCCATTGCTGAGCTGGGCGACGTGCACCGGCGGAAGCGACATGTCCTTGGCGTCGGTCGGTGCCGGCGGCGACTGACGTTCAGGTTGCGCCGGGGCATCTGCATCCTTGGCGGACTCAGGCACGCCGGTGCCGCTCCCCTTGGCACCACCGCACGCTGCCACAGCCAGCGCAGCGCCCAAGGCGACGACGGCGAAACCGGATCGATGCCGGGTCATCATTTCTCCTTCGAATCGGGGGCTGGGCCAGGCTGAACGTCGAGCACCGTGCGTCGATTGGCCCCGAAATAGGTGCTCGCCACGCGCTTGACGTCCTCGGCCGACACCGCGAGGTAATAGTCGAGCTCCAGCTTGAGCAGGTTCGCATCGCCCCAGTAGAGCTCGTATTCGGCGAGACGCTGCGAGCGCGACATGTTCGACTGGAGGCCGAAGACGAAGGCCGCGTGGATTCGGTTCTTGGCCTTTTCGAGCTCGCGATCTGTCACGCCCTTCTCGGCGATCGCCGCGAGCTCAGCCAAAATCGCCTCCTGCGCTTCTTTGGGGGCGTGCCCGCTCGCCATCACTGCCCAAGCCGAAAACAAATCCGGACCGCGTCGGTCATCCGTCCCAATGGCGATGTCCTGGCAGATCTCCTTCTCTTTAACGAGAGATTGGTAGAGCCGGCTCGATTCGCCATCGCCCAGCACCAGGGCGAGAATCTCGAGCGCGTAGTGATCGGGAGATCGGTTCGGCGGGATCTGGTACGCGAAATGGAACGCCGGGAGGGTCGCGTTGGCGTCGTACATCGTCTCGGTGCGCTCTGCGTTCTGAACGGGCGGCGCCGGCTCCACGAACGCCGGGGTCTCACGCGCCGGGATCTCGCCGAAGTATTTCTGGACGAGTTGCATCGCCTCCTCGGGGCTGAAGTCGCCGCTGATACTGACGACTGCGTTGTTTGGCGCGTAGTACGTATCGAAGAACTCCTGGACCGCTTCGAGCGGCGCATCGATCAGGTCCTGCATGTCGCCGATCGTCGAGTGCGCGTAGGGCCAGTAGTCGCCATACGCGAGCTCGTTGATGCGCAGCATGCTCGGAATGTAAGGCTGGTTGTCGATTCGCTGGCGGCGCTCTTCCATGACGGTCATTCGCTGGTTCTCGAAGTTCTCCTGTGTGATCGACAGCGATCGCATACGGTCCGCTTCGAGCCAGAGCCCCAGGGCGAGCTCGTTCGAGGGCAGGGTCTCGAAATAATTGGTGCGGTCGTTGCTGGTGGTGCCGTTCGCGCTGCCCCCGCGGTTGATGATCAGGCTGAAGTGCTCACCCTTGCCGACGTTGGCCGAGCCCTGAAACATCATGTGCTCGAACAGGTGCGCGAAGCCCGAGCGCCCTTTGGCCTCGTTGCGTGAGCCGACGTCGTAGTAGACCGAGATGGCCACGGTCGGAACCGTATGGTCTGGGTTCATGACCACGCGCAGGCCGTTCTCGAGCGACGCACGGCTCACCTGCAGATTGGAGAGCGCGGCCGCATTCTGTTCCGCAACCGCATCGGTTCCTACGAAGAGAGTCGCAGCGGCGACCAGCACCCCCCATGCGGTACCCATCAGTGTCCGGTTCATCTGACTCCCATCAACGCGCGAAACTCGGAAAAGCTTCCACCGTCGCTACCACATTCACCCCTGAGGGCAATGCGGTTGACGGCGGTCCGGCTTTTGCGACACTCCCCGACCCGCATGACCGCCGCAGTGTTATCGATTGGCACCGAGCTCACCCGTGGTGAGTTGGTGAATACAAACGCCGCGTGGCTCGGCGAAGAGCTGACCAAGCTTGGATTCGACGTCGTCGAGCACGCCACCGTCGACGATCGACTCGATCGAATCGTGACGCTGATTCGACGCTTTGCAGAGACGAACCAAGTCGTCGTCGTGACGGGCGGGCTCGGGCCGACGTCTGATGATCTCACCACCGCGGCGGCTGCCACGGCCGCGGGCGTCGAGCTTCGCCGTGACGAACGCGTCGTCGAAGGGATTCGGCAGAAATTCAAAGCGTTCGGCCGGGTGATGCCCGAATCGAACGCCAAGCAGGGCGACTTTCCGGAGGGCGCGCGGGTCCTCGCAAACCCCGTGGGCACCGCGCCGGGCTTTGCATTGGGTCTCGGAGCAGCGCGGTTCTTCTTCGTTCCGGGCGTGCCCCGGGAAATGAAGCACATCTTTCGAGAATCGATCGTCCCTGCGATCGCCGCGCTCGCAGAGCCCCGAACCCATCAGGTGCACATTCGCACATTCGGGATGACGGAGTCCGGTGTGGCTCAGGCGCTTCGCCGGCTCGAGGAGAAGCACGAAGGCTTGACCCTCGGCTATCGCGCGCACTTTCCCGAGATCGAGGTCAAGGTCCACGTGCGCGCCGATTCCGCAGCGGAAGCGGAACGGCGATCGGAGGCCATCGCGGAGGAGGTCCGGACGCTTCTCGGGGATGCGGTCTTTGGGGGACGTGCGGATTCCTTCCCCGAAGCGGTGGGCAAGGCGCTTCGAGACGAGGGCAAGACGCTGGCCGTTGCCGAATCGTGCACCGGGGGACGGGTGGGCGAAATGCTCACGCGGGCATCCGGCGCGTCGAGCTACCTGCTGCTCGATGCCGTCGTCTATGCGAACAGCGCCAAGGAGGCAGTGCTCGGGGTGGGCGCGGAGATTCTGCGGGCACACGGCGCGGTGAGCGCGGAGACCGCCGCGGCCATGGCCGAAGGTGCGCTACGCGTGTCCGGTGCCGATATCGCAGTTTCGATCACCGGCATTGCCGGGCCCGAAGGCGGCACCGAGGACAAGCCGGTCGGGACGATTTGGTTTGGCCTGGCGCGCCGCGGCGAGCGGACGATCACCAAACACCGAAAGCTCCCTTGGGGACGCGAACGGGTTCAGATCTTAGCGTCGTACGTAGCGCTGGAGCTCGTGCGGCGCGCCGCTTTGGGGCGCAACCTCGACCTCGCCGAGCGCTGAGCTGACGCCTGTGTCGCGGGTGCCACGTCGGTCTGCCCTCGCTGCCGAGGGCTGGTCGAGGTAGGTTACGGTCCTATGCGGGCTCGGGGGGAGTGACCGGCACCTTTGTCACCAATCCTCGGACACGAACTTGACTAGTATAACCAATCCGACTAGACGGATGTTCAGGTCTTTTCACCCAAAGGAATTCACGTCATGGCCGACTCGACCCGCGAAAAAGCCCTCAACCTAGCCCTCGGAACCATTGAGAAAGCCTACGGAAAGGGCGCGATCATGCGCCTGGGCGACGAGTCCGTCAAAATCGAGGTTCCGGTCATTTCAAGCGGGGCGATCTCCCTCGACCTCGCCCTCGGCGTGGGGGGGTATCCGAGGGGCCGCATCGTCGAGATCTATGGCCCGGAGTCGAGCGGCAAGACGACGCTGACCCTCCATGCGATCGCCGAGTGCCAGAAAAAAGGCGGCATTGCAGCCTTCATCGACGCCGAGCATGCCCTCGACCCGAACTATGCTCGCAAACTGGGCGTGAACGTCGACGAGCTCCTGGTCAGCCAGCCCGACAACGGCGAGCAGGCTCTCGAAATTGCCGACACTCTGGTCCGCTCGGGCGCGGTCGACATGATCGTCATCGACTCGGTGGCCGCTCTGGTCCCCCGGGCCGAGATCGAAGGCGAGATGGGCGACAGCCACGTTGGCCTTCAAGCGCGCTTGATGAGCCAGGCGCTTCGAAAGCTCACCGGCAACCTTCAGAAGAGCCACACTACATTGTTCTTCATCAACCAGATCCGCATGAAAATTGGGGTCATGTTCGGAAGCCCTGAAACGACCAGCGGTGGCAACGCGCTCAAGTTCTACGCCTCGCAGCGTCTCGACATTCGCCGCATCGGCACCATCAAAGTCGGCGACGCGGCGGTCGGCAACCGTTGTCGCGTCAAAGTCGTCAAAAACAAGCTTGCCCCTCCGTTTCGTCTCTGCGAGTTCGACATTCTCTTCGGCAAAGGCATCAGCCGCACCGGCGACGTGCTCGATCTCGGCGTCGAAGCCGGCATCATCAACAAGTCGGGCGCTTGGTACAGCTACGGTGAAGAGCGCGTCGGCCAGGGCCGCGACAACGCGCGCACCTTTCTAGAAGAGCATCCCGACATTCTTGCGGCAGTGGAGCTCGAGCTGATGCGAAAGCATGGTCTCATCGAAGAGGAAGGGCCCACCTCGCCAGAGTCCGAGGAACCCAAAGCAGCCGCCCCGGCGCCCGCCAAGGGCGGCGCGAGTAAACGCCCGCGCCCGAACTGAACGCATTTTCCGACCCGGCCGGCGTCGGTTGATCCGAATCCTGAATCGGTCACGAAAAAGCCTTCAAACTATTGAAATCAAAGGGCTTTTTCGAAAAGTAAGCGTTGACTTTCGGGCCGGCATTTGCTATACAGAACAGGTGCACGGAGTTGGTTGCACAACCCGTGACGAAGGGTTTCCTGCCCGCGCTCCCGGCGCGGGTTTTCGTCGTTTTTGAACCGGAGGAGAGTGATTACATGAGCTTCAGCGTAGGCGACAAAGCGGTTCATCCTGCCCACGGGGTCGGCGAAATCACTCAAATCGAGGAGCGGCTCATCGGTTCCGACAAAATCGATTTCTACATTCTCAAGCTGGTGAATGGGAAGTCGGGGACCATCCGCGTCGCGCTCAACGCAGTGGATCGTGTGGGGCTTCGGCAGGTCATGTCCCGCAGCGCCGCCAAGACGGTGCTCGAAGAGCTCAAGAAAGACGAGATGGCCGTCACGTCACAGCCCTGGAATCGGCGCTACCGCGAATACACCGAGATGCTCAAGAGCGGCTCCCCTATCAAGGTTGCCAAGGTCTTGCGCGATTTGGCGAAAGTGCGCGCCGACAAGGGCGAGCTCAGCTACGGCGAAAAGAAGCTCATGGAGCAGGCGCGAAAGCTGCTCATCACCGAGCTGGCCCTGGCACGCCGAGTCCGCGAGGAGACCGTCGAGCGCGACATCGACAAGATCCTCAACTGAAAAGGGGACAGTCCCCTTTTCTAGCGGCTTCTCTTCTCATCGTGGCCTGAGCGACCGAAGCGCTTCGAAAGCTCCGCCAGCAGGTCGCGCAATGAAACGTTTCGGAGCACCATGCCAACCAGCATGTGATAGATGAGGTCGCCTGCCTCGGCGGCGACTCGCTGGTCGGATTCGTCGATCAGGGACTGACCCAGCTCAGCGGCTTCCTCGCGGATTTTGGCGTCGACCTTGGTCGGGCCCCCGTCAAGCAAGGCCTTCGTGTAGCTCTTGCCCGCATTCGAGGCCTTGCGCTCCTGAAGCGTGCGTTCGAGGCGCAAGAGTGTAGGCTGCGCGACCTCCCGGTCGCCGTCGACCACATCACCGCTGCTGTCCAGACGCCGAAAAAAACAAGTGTCAGCGCCCGTGTGACAAGAAGGGCCGGAGGGATCGACCATGTAGATTAGCGTGTCGCCGTCGCAGTCGACCCAAACACTCCGAACCGCGAGCGTATTGCCGCTGGTCTCGCCCTTCTTCCAAAGCTGCTTCCTCGAGCGGCTGAAGAAGTAAGCCCAGCCCGTCTCGAGAGTGCGCCGAATCGCCTCCTCGTTCGCGTAGGCCATCATCCGAAGCTCACCGGTCTCCGCGTCCTGCGCGATGACGGCGACGAGACCTTGATCGTCGAGCTTGAGGGCGTCGAGGGACATTTGCGGTGGGGGTACGCTAGGTTGGATTGGTTGGCAACTGCGGGAGGCTGGGG
>JABDJF010000615.1 GCA_013002645.1 Myxococcales bacterium | reverse complement strand
GTCCAGGGCGTCGATCGCGGCCTCCCAGGGCCGGTCGTGGACCGCTGGCTCCAAGAGCAGACCAATCCGCTCGGCGCTGCGCGCCACATCGACCGCCAGCTCCGGGCAATCACAGAACATGCTCCACGCTTTTGGCATCGCCGCGAGTCGAAGGATAACGCCGGCGCGCGATCGCGCCCACTTCCTCGAATCCGGACCTTACTCGAAATTCTCCTGCGTAGTCTTGCGCCTCGATCCCAAACATCGGATCAGCTCTAGCTTTGTCGTGACGCGAGCTTGACGCCTCCAACAGCACGGTGATAATCCGGGCTCGGTCGGTCTAACCCCCCTTGGCAAAAGGGGGAATCAGCCGGTGGGGGTCATGCTGAGGAGAGTCGCGACATGCGTCTGAAGCTGATTGCGGGCAACCTCGTGATCGTACTGCTGGTTGGCCTGGGGTCGTACCTGGTGGTGCGAACCCAGCTGCGGTCAGAGCTCTCGAGGCGGCTCGAGGATAGTATCGGCGACGATTCCGAGCTTTTTGCGCGATCGTGGCGGGCCGATGGTGCGCGCCTGGCCGAAGGGGTAGGGAACCGCGCCACCAGCAGCTCGGTTCGGAACGTCTTCACGGCGCTCGGGGAAGCCAACCATCGGCGGCGGGCCTACGAGGCGGCGCAGGACGTCTCCAAGTGGTTCAAAGATCCGGCGCGTGGCCGTGGCGAGCGGCCTCATATCGTCGCGGTCATCGACGAAACCGGCCGGGTCATCGCCCGGGACACCGATCCCAATCGAATGTACGGCGCGCCGCTGCTCAACAACGTGCCAGTGCTACGCCGCGTGTTGCGGCGCGGCGCTTCGCGGTACGGGGTCTGGGCGCACGAGGACAAGCTCCTTCAAGTGGGCGTCGCAGCCGTCCGGAACGACCAAGGCGGCGTCGTTGGCGCTTTGCTCGTCGGTTACGACCTATCGAACGGTTTTGCCAAGCAGGAAGCAAGTTTGATCGGACACGACCTGCTTTTCGTCATGGGCGAGCGCATCTACAGCACGTCGACCTCCGTCGACGTCCGCGACGCGCTCCAAGAAGCGCTCTATTCGCCGCCGCTAGACAACAGGACCCTGGCTGCCCTGCAGGGCAAACCGACGCTGCCCTGGGCGACAACGCTCGCCGGTCACGAATACGTCGGTATCACTGCCGCACTGCCGATGGCGCGCGGCGTCGAGGCCGCGTACGTCGTCTTGGCCGATCAGGCCAAGTTCACCGCGCTTGCCGGCGTGGCTAACATGATCCTCTGGCTCACGCTGCTTGGGATCGCCGGGGTCGCAATTTACGGCTACATCATTGCCAACAGCCTGATGGATCCGATCGAGCAGATGGAAGACGACATTCTCGCCGTCATCAACGGCCGCGGCGATGTTCGGCTGGAAGTGGATACGCCCGAGCTCGGCGGGCTTTCGTATCGGGTGAACCAATTGATCAATTTGTTCACGGGTGTGGCGGAGGAAGATGACGAAGGGCGAGCGGTGACGAGCAGCGGCGGATGGGAGTCGGTGAGCGCGTCCAGCTCGGGATCCAACTCGGTGTCGAACGCGCCTGGCCCAGCCAAAGCCGACGACCCGGAGGCCTCTGCTCTCGCTGCGGTTCCGGAGAGCCAGTACTACGCGCAGCTCTACAAAGACTATGTCGCTGCGAAGGAGGCCGTCGGGGAGGATATTTCGGGCATTCCCGAAACCCGTTTCATCGAGCGAATCAAAGGCAACGCCGCGCACCTGCTCAAAAAGCACGAAGCGAAAATGGTGCGCTTCAGGGTCGAGACCATCGGCGATCAGGTCAATCTGAAGCCGGTGGTCATCCACTAGGCGCGCGCGTCGGCGCTGGGGACCGCTCTCGTTGCACCTCGGTCCTGTTCGGCCTAGTTGTTGTCGCGCTATGGGGCTTTTCGATGTCTTCAAAGGTGGCGGTGGCGGGCTCAGCAAGCACGTCGCGCGGGTGGCGAACAAGCGTGCCCAGAAGCACGAGCGCTGGGAGTCGATTCAAGTGCTCGCGAGCGACGGGTCGGAGGAGGCCATCCGCGCGCTGCTGACGCGTTTCGCCATTCGAGTCGACCCAAGCATCACCGATGGCGAAGAGAAGAACGCCGCATTCCTGGGTGTCGTCCAGAACGGGGATGCAGCGCTCGGCCCGGTGCGTGATTTCCTCGCGTCGTCCGAGACCCTGGCCTGGCCGATGAAAATTCTTCGGGAGCTTCAGAGCGAGGGAGAAGTGACCACGACCCTGCTCGAGTTGCTCTCGAACATGGACATCGAATACGAGCGTGACCCCCAGAAGAAGATCGACGTTATCGCCAGCTTCGAGGAATGCAACGATCCACGCATCGTCGACGCGGTGACCCGCTTCCTCGA
>JABDJF010000601.1 GCA_013002645.1 Myxococcales bacterium | reverse complement strand
GGCGATGCTGCTCATCCAGCCGAACGCTTCGACGAAGTCTTTGAAGCGAAACACGCGACGGATCCGATCCGTCCCAAGCTCCCAATTTGGGAGAGCCTTCATGTGCTCGGCGATTTCGGCGTCGGTTAGCTTTTTCATACTCAGCCCTCCATGGATTCCAGCTCCCCGCGGAGCTGCTCCAGCTTCTCGTTCGATTCGGTCCATTCTTCGAAGGAGCGTTCCAGCTCGCGTTGCGCGCTTCGTGCCTCTCGAAGTAGCTTGTCGCGTCGCTCCGAGTCGTCGTACACCTCTGGCTTGCTCAGCTCCTCGTTGTGCTCGGCTATCGTTTTCTCGAGCCTCGCAATCGTTCGTTCGAGCTCCCCGACGCGCTTCTCCAAGGGCTTCACGCCTTGATTCTGCTTCGACCGAATCTCAGCTTCCCGCCGGCGCTGTTCCTTTCGGGCTTGCCGGCTTCTCTTCTGAGCTACTGGCGTGATCGCGGCTTCCGTCGCTGGGGCGACATCCCGCTGCTGGCAAGACCAGAGGTAGTCGTCGAGGGTGCCCGGATAGTTTTCAACGCCGCGGTCATGCACGACCCAAAGCTTGGTCGCGAGGCGGCGGATGAACGCCCGGTTGTGGCTGACGAAGAGCAAGGTGCCGTCGTAGGTGGCGAGTGCATCCGTGAGGGCTTCGGTGGTCTGAAGGTCGAGGTGGTTCGTCGGCTCGTCCATCAACAAGACGTTGCCGGGTCGCACGAGGATCTTGGCGAGGGCGACCCGCGCCCGCTCCCCGCCCGAGAGTACGGAGACTCGTTTGTCGATCGCACGCTCACCGAAGAGCATGGCCCCGAGCACCTTGCGAACGCCCTCGACGCTCGTGCCATCGCTGGCATAGGTGACTTCTTGCAGCACCGTATGCTGCAGATCGAGGGCCTCCGCGTGGTGCTGGGCGAAGTACCGAACATTTGATTGCCCGGGCAGATGCACTCGGCCCGCGGAGGCCTCGATTTCCCCCGCCAAGATTTTGAGCAGCGTCGTCTTGCCGGCACCGTTGGGTCCGACGATTGCGATGCGATCGCCGCGCTCCACCGCCAGGGTCACACTGTCGAAAACCACGTGCTTGCCAAACGACTTGCACAGGTCATCCACGCGCATCGGGGTGCGCGAGCCGCGATCGGTTGCGGGAAACGAGAAACGAACTTCACCCGCAGAGGCGTGAAGCTCCACCGACCCCATCTTTTCGAGCTTGCGAACGCGGCTTTGAACCTGAGCCGCCTTGCTTGCCTTCGCGCGGAAACGCCGCACGAACTGCTCGAGGTGTTCCTTTTCTTTCTCCAGGTTCTTCGCGCGGTTCTCGAGAAGCTGCCGCTCTTCCTCTCGCTGCAAGAGATACCGCTCGTAGTTTCCTCGAAACGTCCGAACGCCTTCAGGCTCGAAGCTGACGACTCGGTTCACCTGCTCGTTGAGGAACTCTCGATCGTGAGAGACGAGAAAAAGGGCTTGGTCGTAGCTGCTCAAGAACCGAGAAAACCATGCGACCGACGGCATGTCGAGGTGGTTGGTGGGCTCATCGAGGAGCAGCAGTCCGGGCCTTTGAAACAAGAGTGACGCCAGCACGGCGCGCATCTTCCAGCCGCCGCTCAACTGGGACAAGAGGCGCTGGTGGTCGTCTTGCGTGAAGCCGAGCCCATGCAGGATCTTCTTGGCGTCATGCTCCGAAAATTCCGTATCAAGCAGTGCGATTTTCTCGTGAAGCTCTGCCACGGAGCTCGCCACGGCGACCAGCTCATCATGGTTGGCGTGGCTGTCGTGCTCGAGCTCGGCCAACCGAGCTTCGTGCCGCGCGAGCTCCCCGCGTAGCTCAGGCCGGCCGGGCACACTGTCGTACACGAACGTAAGCACTTCCTCGTTCGGAAATGAAGTGATCTCCTGTGGCAAAAAGCCAACCCGCACGCCGGGAAGCGTGTTTACGCTCCCTCCGTCGGGTTCGATCTTGCCAGCGAGCAAACGGAACAGGCTTGATTTGCCCGAACCGTTCGGTCCCACCAGACCGATGTGGTCACCCTGGTGCACCTGGAGCGACAGTCCATCGAAGAGCGTGTCTCCCCCAAGCGCGAGCGAAACGTCATTTACTGAGGCGAGTGTCGTCAAGCGAGCTCCGAGCGGATCTTGATTTCGTTGAGCAGGCTTCGATGCACCGGGCAGCGCGCTGAGATCGCGAGCAGCCTCTCGCGTTGTTCCTCGGTGAGGTCGCCTTCGAGCTCGAGCTTCTTCTCAATTACATCGATCATCCCGGTGTCTTTGTCGCAGTCTGCGCAGTCTTTGGCATGAATGCGATTGTGGCGCAGGGTGACCCGTACCGCTTCGAGAGGCCACTCTTTGCGCCCCGCATACATCTTCAAGGTCATCGACGTGCATGCGCCGAGGCCAGCGAGCAGCAGCTCGTA
The DNA here is from genome assembly GCA_013002645.1 of Myxococcales bacterium. Taxonomy (GTDB): domain Bacteria; phylum Myxococcota_A; class Polyangia; order Polyangiales; family Houyiibacteriaceae; genus SG8-38. The sequence continues at coordinate 275 of JABDJF010000601.1, read as the reverse complement.
CGGATTGGGGCCGAGATCGCTACCGCCCTTGTCGACCGGTTCGTCGGCTGCGAACGTGAGATGGCGTGCCTGAATTCGCTGCAAGAAGCTGCTCGTCTTGCCTTCGACGATGACCTCGCCCTCGGGAGTATCTTCGGGCATCTCTTCAGCGGGCTGTTCGGGTAAGTAGCGCCCTGCCCAGGCCGCCAAGACCTCCGCGACGTAGCGCGAATCGCTCCGCCGGCCGAGCAAATGATCGGCCCCGTCCAACGAGACGAAGCTCTTCGGGTGTCGGG
>JABDJF010000593.1 GCA_013002645.1 Myxococcales bacterium | reverse complement strand
AGGATGCTCGAGCTCTTGATCAGGTCGCCGACATTTTCCGACTGCTTGTCTCCACCGGAGAGCTCGTGGACAAAGGAGCGCTCTTCGATGATGCGCTCGTATCCAATCGAAATCGGGACGAGGTTCACTTTGGTACCGCGAAGCTTCGACGCCGAGTCGAAGACCATCGACAGCAGACCGTACTTCGGGGGAAGGGCTTTGCCGGTCCGCGAACGGCCGCCCTCGAGGAAGAACTCGACGGTGAAGCCTTCGGCGATGAGTTTTCGCATGTAGGCTTCGACGAGCACAGGGTAGAGCGAATCCTCCTGGAAGCTGCGGCGAATGAAAAAGGCGCCAGCGCGCCGAAGGACAACGCCAATAGGCCAGAAGCTCAGGTTCTCCCCGGCGGCGATCAGCGGAGGCATCAGCGCGTGGCCGTAAAGCATGTCGCTCAAGACGAGGTAGTCGATGTGGCTCTTGTGGCTGGGCAGGAGCACGAGCGAGGCGTCACGGGCGGCTTCGCGAACTCGTTCGAGACCTTCTTTGTCGATAACGACGCCGTCGTACATCTTCGACCAGACCCAGGTGAAGAACCGGTGCATCAGGTCGACGACGAACAGGCTCGGCTTGGCGCAGAGCTTTCGTAGCTGTTTGTGGGCGATGCTCTCGGCCTTGGCGTGCGAAATCCCCTTTTCGGCCGCATATTGCTCGATGTGCGCCCGAACCCGCGGGCTGCGCAGGAGCTCGTCCTGGATGCGAGCGGTCGTCTTCTTCATCGGGCCGATGATGACTGCCCGATCGCGCTCCATTCGCCGGAGCAGCGCGTAGCGGACCTTGTCGGCGGCTTCGCCGTCCGTCAGCTCGGGGTTCTTCTCGAGAAAATTTTGGAGGTTGAAAGGTTCTCCCGAGCGCAGCTTGGCGTCCCGGTAGTTCAACAGGAACTGACAGAACACCCGCACTCGGCCCGGCCACTGCACTGGGCCGAAGAGCAGGTCGATCAGGCTTGGGCTCGCCGTCCCGGCCTGTTTGCTCCAGACGAAAGTTTGCGGAACCAGAAGGATCGGCTGCGGGTTGATGCGCTGTTTTGCGACGAGCGTCTCGATGAGGTCGACATCGAGATCACGGCCCCGGCGCGCTTGGCTGCCAAACTTCGGCGGCCGCCTCAAGAAGAGCAGCGCGCTGTAGCCGTCACCAACCGTTTGCTCCAGCGCCTGTGCCTCTGGGATCTGCCGCCTGAGACTCAGCCTACGCTCGCCTTTGCCGAAGGGCTCGAGAATCCACAGCCCCAGGTCGTTGACGAAGCGCACCAAGGGCAGGCCGAACTTCTTCAAGAGGAAATCGAGGCAGAGGAAGTCTAGGAACGACAGCGATCGCATCACGTACACGACGACGCCTTGACTGGCGGCCTCTCGAACACCCCGGCTCCAGTTCTCGTCGACTCGGATGTGCGCGAAGAAGCGTCGGTAGAGCCATCGAAGGATCGCGTTGGGCGAATAAGGCGCTGGCGTCGGTGACCGCCGCGCGAGCTCCGGCAGATTGGTCATCGCTGAATCGGACCCTAGCAGTGTGCGAGATCGGGTCGAGTATACGTCTTTTCGTTTGTATTCCGCCTTTTTGCCGAAAGGCGAGTCAGAACTGCGCGCGAATGAGGCGGCGTTGGCCAGGGCGAAGTTCGAGGTCGTAGCGGCGTTCCTGACCCCCGAGCCGGACCACGACCTGATACGTGCCCGCGCTCAGGCGCGCAGCCACCCCGCTCCCGAGGGTGCCGATTCGTTCGGCGCCGCGGGTGACCGTGACGAGTCCAGTCCCGCTTTGAGCCTTGCTCTCAATCCGAACTTCGAGCACCCCCGTCTTGAAGTCGACTGTGACCGGCGAGGTTTGTCCGGGCCGAACCTCGACATCGACGACCTGCGAAGGATTGTCGACTGTGCCGTCCAACCTCAACGTGACCTTGCACTTTCCAACGGGCACCGAAAGGGTGGCGCCGCAAGAACCAGCGCCGACTTCCTTTCCATTCTGCGTCACCGAAACCGTCCCACGGGCCGGGGCACCGTTCTCGGTGACCGAGCAGCGGATCTCCCCAGACTGCGCCTGGGCGCCTCCCGCTGCAAAGAAGAGCGGAGCTGCAATCAGCAAGCACGGCATCGAGGTCCAGAAGGCGCGAGGCCCTGATTCGCCACCCGTTTGGATAAGAATTCTCACCGCTTACCCGTTCTAACTCAATTCGAGCTTCTGGTGGACCGCCGATTCAGGATGGCCCCAAAAGCCTGGGTTTCCGCCCGCCGTCATCTTGCCGTGCCTGCTTGACACCAGCTGGACCGGCGGCTACGAAACGCGCCCTGAAACGGGGACTTAGGAGCGAATCTCATGGCTACCCAGAGTGCCAAAGCGTCTGAAATCGAACGCAAATGGTATGTCGTCGATGCAGCGGGACAACCGCTTGGCCGTCTTGCGTCCAAGGTGGCCCATGTTCTTCGTGGCAAGCACCGTCCCGAGTACACGCCGCACGTCGACACCGGCGACTTCGTGATCGTCATCAACGCTGCGCAGGTCCGTCTCACGGGCAACAAACTCACGAACAAGCAGTACCAGCGTCACTCCGGCTACCCCGGCGGCCTCACCTCCGAGAGCTACGGAGACTTGCTCGAGCGCAAGCCGGGCTTCGTCGTCGAACGTGCCGTCAAGGGCATGCTCCCCAAAAACAGCCTTGGCCGTCAGATGTTTCGCAAGCTGAAAGTCCACGCGGAAGGCACGCATCCCCACGTGGCCCAGCAGCCTGAGCCCTTTCCCCTTTGATCTCGAGAGAACTGGTTGATGACACACGCTAAAGTCATAGACGGACGCAACTACGGCACCGGCAAGCGAAAGAACGCGATTGCGCGCGTCTTCCTCAGCGCCGGCACGGGCAACGTGACCGTCAACGGTCGCACCTTTGAAGACTACTTCCCCCGAGAGATCCTTCGAATCATCGCGATGCAGCCCTTTGCCGCTCTCTCGAAGCAGGGCCAGTTCGATGTGCAGGTCAACGTCTCCGGTGGAGGCGTCTCATCTCAGGCCGAGGCCGTCCGGCACGGCATCGCGCGGGCGCTCGTCGGCATGGACGAAGACAACAAGCCGGTCCTCAAGAAGGCTGGCTACATGACCCGCGACGCTCGCAAGAAGGAGCGTAAGAAGCCAGGTCAGCCCGGCGCCCGCAAGAAGTTCCAGTACTCCAAGCGCTGAGTCCTTCGGATCTTCAATCTCGAGCCGCGGCGCCTTCAGTGCCGCGGCTTTTTTGCTTAATGCCGTAGACAACGCACATGTGAGTATCAGGATGGAGTGGAGTAGATGACCTCGAAGCCCATACGCGCGACCATTGTTGGAGGAACCGGCTACACCGGAGCGGAGCTGGTGCGTCTAGTCCTGGCGCACCCGTCGTTGCAGCTGGCTTCGATCGTGGGAAACGCGAGCGCTGGCAAATCGGTTGCCGACGTCTTGCCAAGCGCTCGGGGCATCGTGCCCGGAGACGTGCAGCCATTTGAGCCCGACGCGATCGCCGAACAGGCTGATGTCGCGTTCTGCGCCCTGCCTCATGCGGCAAGCGCCAAGGCGGTCAGCGCCCTGCGGCAACGTGGGCAGAAAGTGTTCGATCTCTCAGCCGACTTTCGTTTCGAAGACCTCGCGGTTTACGAGGCCTGGTATGGCAAGCATCCCGTTCCAGAGCGCTTGTCCGAAGCAGTGTATGGGCTGGTGGAGCTTCACCGGGACGAGCTCCGTGACGCCGATCTCGTCGCCGTGCCGGGCTGCTACCCAACCGCCTCGACGCTCGCACTCGCGCCCCTGGTGAAAAACGGTCTCGTCCGCCCGGAAGGCATCTCCGTCGACGCCAAGAGCGGCGTATCGGGCGCCGGTCGCGGCGTATCGAGCGCGACCCATTTCTCAGAAACAGCGGAAGGCGTCCGAGCTTACAAGGCCGGAGCGCATAGGCATGGGCCCGAAATCGAGCAGGAGCTGAGTCGTCTCGCGGGAGTCCCCATTCGGATCGCGTTCGTTCCTCATCTGCTTCCGATGACACGTGGAATTCTCGCGACATGCTATGCGCAGCCTGTGGATTCGAGTCTGACGGCGGCTCGGTGCATCGAGGCGGCGCGCGAGCTCTACCAGGGGTCTCCTTCGGTAGTGGTTCTCGACGAAGGCCAGCACCCGGACACCCTCTGGGTGCGTGGGTCGAATCGGGTACACCTCGGCTATGCCCAGGATCGCCGTGGCGGTACCGTCGTTGCGATGAGCGCGATCGACAATCTCGTCAAAGGCGCTGCGGGTCAAGCGATTCAATGCCTCAACGTTCGTTTCGGCTTCGACGAAGGGGCAGGACTGCAGGCGCTGGCGCAATGGCCGTGATCAAGGTCCTGCACGTGAGCGATGTGCACCTCGAGGATGGTTTTCCCGGGGTGCCCTTCAGCAGCTTTTTGAACAAGCGCCTCGTCGGCCTCGCAAATCTTCGCTTCCGGCGCCGGCGCGTCTTCGCCGACGCGGAGATGAAAGTCGAGGCCCTCGCGGCGTTTTCGAAAGAGCATGGGGTGGACCTGGTGATCTGCACCGGGGACTACACCGCGCTCGGAACGGAGCCGGAGATCGCGTACGCACGCAAGATCATCGAGCCGCTCACCCATGCGCCTCTTGGCTTCTTCACGGTTCCCGGCAACCACGATCTCTATTTGCGCGACACGGTCGAAGCAGGCTGGTTCGACCAGCACTTCGGCGGGCTGATGAAGAACGAGCTGCCGGAATATTCCGTCGACGGCGTTTGGCCGCAGGTTTGGTTTCCAGTCGAGGGCTTGGCACTCGTCGGTATCAACAGCGCCCGTGCGAACCCAAAGGCCAGCTATTCGAGTGGGCGCGTCCCGGACGATCAGCTCGACGCGCTCGCGCGCATCTTGGACGATCCGCGCCTATTCGAGCCGTTCGTCATGATCGCCACCCACTACGCGCCGCGGCTCGCCAATGGTCGGCCGGACAGGCCGGCCCACGGGCTCGAGAACGCAGACGAGCTACTGGAGATCAGCGCTGCGGCGCGAAATGGGGCGATCCTGCACGGCCACATCCACTGGCGCTATCACGTTCGCGTGCCGGAGACCCCGTTGGACTTGTTTTGCTCGGGCAGCACGACCCATGCGGGCCGAGAAGGGCTTTGGATGTACGAGATCGGCGACGGCGCCGCGACGGCGACACCGGGGAGCTGGGATCAAACTCGGTACGTGCTGGAGCCCGATCGCCTCATCGAGCTCCACCCGTAATTTGGCGCGCGAGGGTTCGCTCGCATACAAGCTTTCTTATGGCAGCTCGCCAGTTCGGGGCCAAACGCGAGGCGCGCAGGGCGGTTCGACGGCTCGTCGACCTCGAGTGCGAGGTTTACTCCGAGCTCTGGGGCGAGGCGATCACGCATCGGGTCACCGATGTGAGCGAAGATGGTCTTTGGATTCAAACAGATCTCCTTCTCGAAGCCGGAAGCCAGGTGACCCTGACGTTCTATCCGCCCGATTGGGAGGATCCGCTCTACGTGGCGGGGCGCGTCCAGCGAGTCGAGCTCCAGTCGAGACCCGGCGATGGGAACGCCGTCGGCATGGGCGTCGCTTTTGAGGCGCTTCGGAGAGACGAGCGCCGGCGTCTGACCCGGAGCATGCGTGGTCTCAGGGCCGACGAGGCTTTCATTTTGGGCCAGTGCACGCTGACTGGTGTTCCGGTGGGTGTGGTGGAGTCCTACGAGCCAGCCGCCAATCCCGGACGGACGGTCGTCGGTTGGGCGGCTCCTTCGCTCCCCGTCGAATACGAGGGCCCCCCATCGCGGACCGTCGAGAAGCCGACGGCCTGCGAGCCGGACGCCGATCGAGCCGAGCGTGCCTTCCCGGGCGGCTTGGATCTGGCTGCTTCGGTATTCGCGGACTGAGCTCCGCCTCAGCGAACCCGCAGTGTGCCGGCATTCAGTCGGTTCGCCCCGTCGTTCGCGCCCGACTTCAGCTCGAGGCGCGTGCTGCCGCTGAACCAGCCTACGTAGATCGCATAGTCGCCGACGCGATAGTTCGCAGGAACCGTGAGCTCTTGAGTGTCCGCGATCAGATCTCCCTCGTCCCACAGCTTGATCGGGTACCGGCCGCCAACCGGCACGTGGTCGCCGTTGAGTCGCTGGCCGAAGCCATCGATGTGTACGAACACGCGATATCCGGCTGGGGTCTCGCCGATCACTCGCCAGTACCAGGTGATCTCGAATCGCTGCCCCGCCCCGACCGAGTCGTCGCCTGGGAGCTCGAGGTCGTATCCGACCAGCTCGATCCGGTCATCGTAGTTGGCGCCGACTTCTCGTTGAGGTTCAGGATCGGCATCCAGGATGGCAGCGGCGAGGACGTTCTGGTTGGCGCGCCCGTCGATGGCTCGAGCAGCGACCAAGAGCAAGCGTGCGCTTCGCGCGTCGGCTACGTACAGATGCTCGCCTGTCGTACGCCGATATGCACGGTTCAGACCTGGCAGGCTACCCGCTTTGATGACGGCCCAGCGCTGCCCCCCTTCGCCCAGGAAGTTGAATAGATCGGTCTGGCTGCCGATTTCCTCGACGGGCGCGTTGGTGTAGTAGCGTGCCGCGGTCGATGGCAGCTTGTACGAGGCGAGCGCCTCTGGATTCCCTTCACTCAGCTCGGCGTACGCGTCGTAGACCGGTTTGGGAGAGAAGTGCTGGCCGAGCGCAGGCTGAAATGCAAGTGCGATGAACCCACCGACCAGCAAGCCGCCTCCGAGCGCCGGGTACACTCGCCGATTGCCGAGTCGCCCATACGCGAATCGCAGCCATGGCAATCCCAAGACCAAGCCAGTCAGTACGAAAGGCATGAAAAGCAGAGCTCGGCCCACACGCAAAGCAAGTGACGAGATCCGGAGGTCGAGTATGAAGCACAGCAGGCCAAACACGAAACAGGCGGCGAGCACGAGGGAGGCGATGAGGAGCCAAGCGCGTTGCGCGCCGCCGGCGTTCCACTTGGCCCGAATCCACCGCACGACCCTACGGCCATCTGGCCGAGCGATCCGTTCATGGCTCAGCAAACTCAGGCAAATCAGGGCCGCGTTCACCCCGAGCACGAGCGCCCATTGTCCGATCGGATTGTAGACGTCCGGGACGTCGAGCCCGTCGACGGCGAGCACGTTGAGCGGACTGTTCGGATACAGAGCGTAGTCTCGAATGAGTAGGCCGAGCAGGAGGGCGACCACAACCGCTGCAGGCCAACGTGCGACCGGTTCTTGGCTGACCTCCGATATCCAGATCGCAACCAGTCCCGCCAGGGGAACCAACGCGAGGTAGGGCGGTGTTCCGTACCGTGACGCGACGACGGTCCACGACACGAATTCGAACGCGGACCAGAGCAGAAGCATCCAGGCCAGCTTCTGCGCGCTCTCGGATCGGGCGGGCCGAGGTGCCAGCACCCAGATCGCGGCAACGGGGAGGGCGGCGCTCCACGGCGCGAATCCATGGAAGATCAGCTCGAGAGCCTGGTCGAAGGTCGGCGGGTCGCCTCCCACGGCGCCTCCTCCGAGCCAGATGCTGAACGCCGGATCGTCGAGGGAAACCGCATGTGCAATCCCGAGCAGCAGGGCCGCCGCGATGCCGGGTACGAGCCAGCGAGCGAACCGAGCTCTGCGATCGCTGTCCTCGGAGATCAGGCCCAGGGCCGCGACCGCGAGGATCGGTGGCAGAGGGCCGAGGAGCACCCCGCTCGCATCGACACTCAGCGCGAACCCAAGTGCGAGCAGTATGTAGCGCCCGAGCGCTCGCCCGCTGCCCCGTAGCGAAGAGCTGACGGCGAGCGCGGCCAGCCCGACCCAGGTCTGAGCGAAGACCTCAACCGCGGCTCCCATGAGCAGCCGCGCATTGAGCAAGAACAACGGCGTCGATGCGAGCACGGCGACGCCGATCACCGCGGCGCGCCGTCCGTACTCATTGCGCAGTAGCAGGAACGTCGATGCGCAGGTGAGCAAAGCGGCGAGCACCCCGGGAAGCCGCCCCGACCATTCGCGAATGCCAAAGATGTCGAGTGCAACGGCGATCAGACGAGTCGAAGCCGGAATATGAAAGGAAGGATCGTGACCGGTTTCGGACAGCACACGCGCCATGTTCGCGGCGTCCAACTCCCAGGGGTCCCAGATTCCAAACGACCAGATTCCCCAGACGGTCAGCAGCGAAACCACCGTCAGCACCAATCGATCGAGCGCGGCGGACCGGTCTAACACCGCGGCCAGCCTAACCTCGGCTCGGGCCTCAGTCCATGATTTCGTCGACTTGCTCGACCAGCGGCTCATCTACGCCAGCGACGACGACGGGCACGTTTTCGATACCGCCCAATAGGGCCTGCCATTCAGCCAGCGCGCTCTTGTATGGAGTCAAATCACGAGCGGCCATTCGCAGGCCGGGGCCGTTGAGCTCGGTCAGTGGATCGATCGAGCGCGTGTACTTCTTCAGACCGAAGTGCAGGTGTGGTCCGGTGGATCGGCCGGTCGAACCGACAAAACCGATCAGCGCGCGTTGCTTCACGTATGTGCCTGGGCGAATGCCGCTCTTGATTCGGTGCAAATGCGCATATGCGGTTTCGAAGCCGCCGCTGTGACGGATCACTACGAGGTTTCCGTTCGGTCCTCTGCGTCCTGCGAAGGTCACACGTCCGTCGGCCGCGGCCCA
>JABDJF010000585.1 GCA_013002645.1 Myxococcales bacterium | reverse complement strand
CGATGGAAACCAGCGACGCTGTGAGAGACCTAACCGTGGCCTGCGTGACCTCGGTGAAAAACGCCACGGGAATCGTTCTGGACATGACTCAGGACACGCTCCCAATTCTGGACCACTACGCGGAGCTCCTCGACTCGCCGCGCGACGAGATCGTGTCCCTGCTCGCCCCGATGAGCGGCGCCTACTTCGGCGAGCTCCTCCGACGTCAATTCGAGGATGGGCGCTGGGTCATCGACGCGGACGACTACACGGACTGGCGCCTGAAGTTCGAACGGTGCTCCCTGACCTTCAATCCGATCGGAATCGCGCTCGAAGTGCTCCTAGGTCAGGACGTTCCCGATTGGGGTGCCCAGCTCAAGACCGCTCCGGAGGATGAGCTTCGAAGCAAGAAGGCGCTCGACGTATACGGCGACGTTCGCGATCGCGACTACTACACGTTCACCGTGCGTTTCGAAGCCATCGAGCAAGCATATCTGGGTTTGCTGAATGATCCCGGGGGCATGGGCCCAAAGCCTTGACATGAACCGGGGTGCCTCCATATTTCCCCAAGCTCCTGGAAACACACACGTTTTCGAGCTTTCCAAGTGACCGATTCACAAGCACCAGTAGTCGAGCAGCCCAAGTGCGACGACCTGCTCACGACGGGGGACATGGCGAGGCTCAGCGAGAGCACCCTTCGCACGGTCCGCTTCTATGAACAGGAGGGCCTGATCGAGCCGGAGCGCCGAAGCGCCTGCGGTCATCGCCTCTTTTCGGGGCGCGAGTTGCTCAAACTACAACTGGCCCTAGACCTCCGCGAGGCCGGCTTGTCGCTTCAAGACATCAAGGATTTGTTTTGCCTCAAGTCGGACTGTGCCTGTCCTGAAGAAGCCAGCCAACGGATGTCCCACGTGTTGACAGAGCAAATCGACACCATGCAACAGAAGATTGCAAAGCTCCGAAAGCTGAGAGAGGAGCTGACCGCGATGGTGTCCGTCCTTACAGAGTGCCAGTCCTGCGACCAGAGCAACTTCCCAATCGCTTGCGAAAACTGCGACGTGCTCAGCAGCCCGCAGTTGCCCAGGGCGCTGCAGGTGCTCTGGCACGAGTCCTGAGAGACGCCCCGATGGATTGGCAGCCGAGCAGTGCGTTGTCGGCCGAGGAGTTGTCCAAGCTCCCGGTATTCCCGCTACCGCGTGTCGTCTTCTTTCCAGGGACTGCGCTGCCGCTCCATCTGTTCGAGCCTCGCTATACCGAAATGATCGAGGACTGCCTCAACAGTGGCTGCACCGCGATGGCAGTCGCCCTGCTCGCGCCGGGCTGGGAAGATCACTACGACGAGAATCCTGCGATCCACGACGTAGCTGGCGCTGGCCGCATCGTCGCACACCAGGCCCGGCCCGACGGCACTCACGACGTCATTCTGCACGGCCTCAACCGAGTGCGGCTGTTCGAGCTTCCAAACCAAGGTCACGTCTATCGCTCCGCACGCGCAGTCCCGATTGCGGATTCTGGCACGGCATCGTCTTCGGACATGCTCGCCATGATGGCCTGCGCAACACGGGTTGCGGCGAAGGTTCGGGAGAGGCAGCCCGATTTCGCCCTGCAGGTGTCGGCCGAGCTGACCCCCGCACGCGCAGCAGATGTGGTCGCTGATCAGCTCGTCGTGAGTCCGGACGAGCGTCAGCGAATTCTCGAAAGCAGCGATGTGAAAGAACGCGTGAACCTGGTCACCGAGTCGGTCGCTTCGCTACTTGCGCAGCTATCGGATGCACATGTGCCGTCCTAGGTCGGATGGAACCCATCCCCTGGCTGTGGTACCGAGCCTTCTCAAGATGAGTGAACGCAGCGAACCCGAGCCCACCGTCGAGCGGTACGCCGAATCCGAGATGCCCACGCGTTTCGGCCGGTTCCGGGTGGTCGTGTATCGCGAGCGTGACGGGGACAAGGAGCACCTGGCCGTGGTCAGCGGCGAGGTGGACGGCGCAGAAGACCTGCTGACTCGAGTCCACAGTGAGTGCCTTACCGGGGAAGCGCTTCACTCTCTTCGCTGCGACTGTCGCGATCAGCTCGATTTGGCGCTGGAACGCATTCAGACCGCCGGGAACGGCGCCATACTCTACCTACGGCAGGAGGGGCGCGGCATCGGGCTGGGCAACAAGATTCGCGCTTACGCGAAACAAGATGGAGGTCTCGACACGGTCGATGCCAACCTCGCGCTCGGCTTCGAGGATGATCAGCGAGGGTACCGAGTCGCCGCCGACATGCTCCGCGATCTCGGCGTCCGTTCCGTCGCCTTGATGACCAACAACCCCCGCAAGGTAGAGGGCCTCGAAAGCGACGGCATTCGGGTGACGCGTCGCGAACCCCACGAAGCCGAGAGCCATGAGCACAACCGGGACTACTTGAAGACCAAACAAGACCGCCTCGGCCATCTCGGCACCAACGGCAACGACTGAAGCCCTCCTGCCGGCCGGCACGATTTCTTCTCCTGGGGCCTGATCAGCTAGGCTACGCGCGGCATCGACTTTGCGTGGTGGCACCGACGTAGCGACTGCCGTACTCTCGCCGCGTGACGTCTACACCACTCCATAATCTGCTCCTCCTCACCGTGGCCCTTTGCCTGCTTGCGGCATGCAGTAAGACGACGACCAGCATGTCCCAGAGCTATCGAAACCCAGGCTACGAACAAACGGTCTTCAAGAAGCTGTTCGTGATCGGGGTCGCTCAGGACCAGGAGAGCCGTCAGGTTTTCGAGGATGCGTTCGCCAACGCGATCAACGAGCAAGGGGGGTCCGCCGAGGCGAGTTGGGGCCACTTGCCGAAGACCGAACAGCTCACTCAAGACGAGGTACGAAGCGCGGTGCAAGCGGGCGGCTTTGACGGCGTGCTCATCACGCGACTCCTCGCCGTCGATAAGGAGCAGGAGTACACGCCGGCATCCACCTACAACAACCCGCGCACGCGGTTCTACGCCGGAGGGGGCGGCCTGTATGGACAAGGCTTCTACGGCTTCTACGGCACCACCTATGCCAAGGTGCACGAGCCTGGGTACTTTGAGACCAGCACTACAATCCGAGTGGAAACCAACCTCTACTCACTGGCCACCGGCGCGCTGGTCTGGACCGGCCAGTCGGCAACCGTGGACCCCACGTCGATAGACGACGCCCGCGAATCGATGACCGTAGCGGTCGCCCAGAAGCTCAAAGCAGAAAAGCTAATCCCCTAGGGACACGCTCCCCCCTCAGAACACGCCTGGTTCCGGATACTTGCCTGCCACACCGCGAAAACCCGATTGGTC
>JABDJF010000525.1 GCA_013002645.1 Myxococcales bacterium | reverse complement strand
GGCAACTCGTTCATGAAGAACATGGTCCGGATCATGGCCGGCACCCTCGTCGACGTCGGACGGGGCTGGCTCTCGGCGGACGACGTTCCCGCCATGCTCCAGAAGGACGCGGATCGGTCCCAGGCGGGCCAGACCGCGCCGGGCCACGGTCTCACGCTGGTCGAGATCGAGCTCGCGCGGTTCGACGGCCCGGGCGATGCCTTCGATCGGCCGAAAGTAGGCGAACCGCCGCGGCGCCTCTAGCTAGAACGTGATGCCGACGCCACCGGTGAAGTAGAGCTTGTCGCCCATCGGAGCGCGGTTGTTCGCGTCCGATCCGGCCAGCTCGAAGAAGAAAAACGAGCTGTTGATGCCCCAGTCCTCGTCGAGAGCGTTTGCCCGCCGCGGATTGATGAAGTTGAGCTCCAGGGCGATTTGGGCCGCCCAGCCAAAGCCGTGGGTGCGCCCTCGGCCGCCGATGTTCTCTTTGAAGAACACCGTGTTGTATCCGACCTTTCCCGTGAACACGAGCGGCACGGGCGTCTTGCGGGCCAACGAATCGACGCGGAGAACCACCATCGCATTGAGGGGAAACAGGGTGAACTTCGCACTCTGGGTAGATGGGCTGCAGCCGGTCGGGGTGATGGTTCCGTCGAGGCAGGCGGCACCCTTGTAGGCGGACCAGCCGCCCGCCACCCCAATGCCGATCGGCCCGAGGAATGGAATCCGATATAGGAAAAAATCAAACTCCGCGAGCAGGAGCGGTCCGTTCTCGCCGGGGTAGACCAAGTCGAAAAACTGGTCACCGGGGTCAGGCCGGTAAGCTCCCACCCCGAACGACAGCAGGTACCCCTCGGGGCTCCAGCCCTCCTTGGACGCATAGTCGGACGTCTCGGCGCGAGCGAAGTCGGGACTGAGCCCGATCACCGCGATGAAAACGAGCGCCGAGGCCAGCAGCTTCACCGACGAAGCCTCCGCGCAAAAACGGCCGCAAGCAGCAGCCCGCAGATCCAAGCAAACGGGCTCGGCAACCCTCCCGCGAGAGCCATGGGCGACGCCGCGCATCCACCGCAGTTGCCGCTCGAGTCGCAGTAGCCCGCGACCTCGAGATAGGTGACGGGCACGCCGTCAGAGAGGTCGCTTTGGTTTCCGCCGAATGCGTCGGAAACAAATGCTTGGTCGTAGGCTCTTGCGTAGAGGGTGCCTGATTCGCCCACCGAGAGCCCCATCTCCGCGGGGGTGATGCTGAGATTTCGCGCGTCCGGGAGCGTCGAGCTCCTGCTGGACACTACGGGCGTCGGGTTGTCTGGTGTCGAGTACCAAAGCTCCCAGGACTGGATGTCATCCGGTGGATTTGGCGTCGACCAGCCGACGCTGAAGGTCGACTGCCGCTGCTCCGACGTGTTGACGAGCGGGGCGGCCGGGTTCTCGACATCGATGAAGAAGGGAGCGATTCCGTAGCTCTCGGGGGACACGTCCCCGGAAGGCGCCTGTCTGAAGACGAAGAGCTGGTACTCGGTCCCCGCAAGCCCGGAGCTTTCGCACGTCGCGATGGTGGTGGTCCCTGACCTCGCGTCGAGCAGATCCTGCAGGAAGAGGCCGGTCAGCGTGAAGTTGGTCCCAACTCGTTGCGGGTTGTTGGCGACCTCACCGCAATTGCCGGTCGTCTCGTTGCGCTCGGTGAGCGTCTCGCACTGGGCGCCGGCCGTGCCGACCCAGAGCCACACATCCGTGATCGCAGCGGTTTGTTCGAGGCGCACCTCGAAGGATACTTCCGACGGCTCTTTCTTTTGCACCAACGCGGTCATGGAGCCGCCCATGCCCCCGGCGCCGCCGACGCCGCCGACGCCCCCTGCACCGCCTGCGCCGCCGACACCCCCTGCACCGCCATCGCCGCCTGCGCCGCCATCGCCGCCATCGCCGCCTGAGCCTCCAGTGCCTCCGTCTTCGAAACCGCAGTGCGAGCGGTTGAAGAGTCGAGCCTGCTCGTCGCTCGCGAAGCCACTGTCGCCGTCGATCGACGAGATGAGGTCAGCGGCGGGCTGGGCGTGTGCGGATGGCGCAAGACCAAGTCCGAGCCCTGCAATCAAGAACGCCGGTACGAGAACGGAGAAACGGTCCTTCATGCGCCCCATTCCGTGCAATCCCTGGGCCAACCGTGCAGGCTCGAAAGCCGTGTGTTTTCGGGAGCGCCGCGGACAAACTGACATGATCCGCCCCCCTTCTACGCCAAGCCCTGACATTTCGTCACTTTAATAGAACTTCTTCGGCGATTTGGACCGCGTTGAGGGCGGCGCCTTTGC
>JABDJF010000521.1 GCA_013002645.1 Myxococcales bacterium | reverse complement strand
GGGTGTAGCACAGCCTGGTAGTGCGCATGCTTTGGGAGCATGAGGTCGCTGGTTCGAATCCAGTCGCCCCGACTAGCTAACGAGGATGGGGGACGACCTGTAAGTCTCATTAACGTCGTCGCAAGAGCACTGTCATGACTCTAGAATGTTCGCGGACGCAGCAGCGCGACGCACGTTCAATCGGCGGATGTCTTGGGTGGGCGTGTTCATTAGCCGAGATGCTGTGCGGGTCACGCCCCTCAGCGGCGCTAGGAGCGAGGTGTATCGTACGCCGGCCGTCGTGTGGAGATAGTCGGGCGTGCGATAGAAGTCCTCGATGCGGTCCACCGGGGGATGCTCCTCCAAGATGAGCTCGGGACTCGCGATTTGAGAGAATGCACTGGAACGACCGTCCCAGTCGCTGGCGTCGACGTGACACCCGTAGCCGAGCGCGCGCCCCTCTGAGCGTAGGCGCGCCACTTCCGCGCGACGATCACATTGCTGACGTGCTTGCCCAGGTGCGACTCTCCGCGGCTCAGCTCGGTGGCGCGGTACTAAGTGCTGTGTCGCTTCGCGTGCCGGGCCAACAGGGTCTTTGAATTGGCTATGCTCAGGAGGCAGTCACGCGAACAGGCGTGTCGCCAGCCGGTTCTTTGCGAACGTGCGGGCTCAGGACCAGATGCGGTCGACCAGCCAGCAGATCGCGACGAGATCGAGCGCCGTGAGGACGACGAACAAGACGAGCCAGAAGTATCCGTTCGGAATGACTCTGAGCATCCCTTGAATCAGGCCTCGGCTATGACCGCTCAAGACGGGGAACGCCTGTGTGTGGTCATTGTGATGCACGTGATGTACCGCTGGCGGCATCAGTAGACGGTGTTCTTGCATCCACACGGCCAGCTTGGGTCGGTTGCGTGGGGCGGTGTGCGCGAGGCGATGCGAGAACTGGTTCGCGTATCCCCATGCGTAGCCGACTCCCGCGACCATGAACGTAGTCGTCGAAAAACCACAGATGCCGAACAAGAACGCCGACTTGACGAGCAACAGAACGTTCAGGTCGCCCCAGACGTCGAAGAGTCGACGCGTGGAGATGTCGTAGGGAAACGTGTGGTGCCATTGAAATTCGACGCAGGGCACCCCGATCAACGGAAGTCGAACAAAGCGCGGATTGTCGAGCACGACGTGCAGCACACCGCTGTAGAAGTCGATGTAGAAATAGAACACGACAAACGTCGCCAGCAAGGCTATCGGATTGCTCGTTTGCGCAATGCCGTAGATGCAGAGTGCGAGCACGACCAGCACCATTGGCTTGAAGCGCTTCACGTAGACCTCATGATCGCGCTCGGCGACCCAGGCCATCTCCGCCGGAAGCGCCTCGCCCTCCGCGCGCGCTTTAGCGATCCGTTTCTTCACGAGAACGTTCAGCCAATCGTTCATGTCCTCGTACGACTCCTTGCGGGCGTCGTACCCCTGCACGGCGGCAACAGCATCCACGGAACAACCTCTGCCTCGAGTCGGCGCGGTACCGAGTCGAATCGACGGCTAGGCTTCGCCAGAAGTTGCACGAAAGCGCGCGCCACCCAACCCCGCGCGGGACGCGTGGGCACGAGTATTCGCCATGACCGCACGTTTGGCAAATACACGCCCGGCGGCCTTTGCTGCCAGCATCGTAATTCGATCCCGGCCAAGTCATTCTCGACTCAGGGTTCATGAATACCGGGTCGACGACCGGCGAGGTCACTTCCATCAACGGAGAAGAACGTATCGTGTCCGGTGGTGCTGCTCGAGCCGTCGGCGCTCGCGCGCGGAAGCATGCTGGTAGCTGCTCCAGGCCTCCTGTCGCTGGGTGAGAGATTCGAAATATCGACGACCTACCGCGCGAGGTTCGACGGGCAAGGTCGAGCTCGGCTCGTAAAAAAAAGATCCTACCGACGTTGCGGATAGCTGGTTCGAATCCAGTCGCCCCGACTAGTAACGGCTGAACGTGGCCGATCTGCTGTCGTAGCTGGCAGTCGACGACACTGCGCGGTTGACCTGTCCGCACTGCTTCGAAAGCGTTGAGGTCTACATCGATCCTCAGAGCGAAGGCGAGTTGATTTGGGACTGCGACGTCTGTTGTCGGCCCTGGTCGCTTCAGGTTAGCCGTCGCTTGGACGGGGAGCTTCTGGTTCGGGCGAATCGCGCACAGTAGACGGCAAGATCGGGGGGCCGCGCTTATCCGCCATCGGCTTGGCGATGTCGTCTGACGTTTTGGCTTTCTGGCCAACCTCGGTCAGATCTTCCCTCCCTGAAGCGACATCATCCAATACCACTTCTCGGAAACTGGAATAGCGCGTGCAGTTGCGGTGACTTCCAAGTTGGTATTTCTGTCGAGCGTGTGATAGCCACCTGACGCGATGGGTATCGGTCGGACGGAAGGAGCACAGAGGATGAATGCGGTCTCACTCGGATGGGTAGCGTTGCTTGGCGGCGCACTGATGGCCTTTGGCTGCAGCAGCGGTTCGGGCGCCACTGGCGGTTCAGGTGGCTCGGCCGGCGCGGGCGGCGGCGGCGCAGGAGGTGCGGGTGGCGGCATCCCAGTTACGGAGTACGAAGAGAACTTCGAGTCCCTCGATCAAGCGAGCGCGACGGCGTTGAGCGATGATCCCCATCCGGAATGGGGTGGCGGTTGGACCGTCTTTGGCAACTTGTTCCAGCCTGACGGGACGTATATCGACGGATACGGCCCAGATCCGGCACCGAACAATACCGGCGCGTTCTCTGGCATTGCGCTGGAGCAGGGCGGTCCCGAACAAGGCGATCAAGTGTTGGTGGTCATCAGCGATTACAACAATACCGACGAGCAGGATGCCGGCAACCTCGTCGAAGGCAACACTTTCCGCAACCGCGAGATTGCCCTGGACGATGTGGGCAAGACGCTCTCGTTCAGCTTCGATGCGAAACGCGGCAACATCAACGACCCCGACGATCAGCTCTGCCCGTGCGACAGCACGGCGTTTGCGTTCATCAGGACAGTCGATCCGGACACCTTCGAGCTGACCAACGACGTCATGGAGGACACGACGGCGCTTCCGATCACCTGGGGGCGCTACGAGCTCTCCCTCGAGATCGATAGCGGCGTGGTCGGTCAAGTTCTGCAGTTCGGGTTCTCTGGAACGGCGACGAACTTCGAGCCCTCGGGTGTATTCTACGACAACATCCTGGTGGTCACGACCGAGTAACAGGTGGCGAGGTGTTGGACGGCGAGCTGCGCCGTCCGGAACTTCGCGGAGCACGTGTTCGGGGGCGAGTTGAGCGCCGAGGAGCGGACGGGCTGGCTCGTCGAAAAGACATCGAGCTTTGCCTCGGCGGGGATGACGTCTTGAAGATGGTCAAGGATGTCGTGACCGACGAACGGTATCGGCGGATCGAATAGGGGCTACTCGACGACGACTTCGTAGCGTGCTCGCAGCTCTTGCATGGCGGTAGCGAGTCGCTCTCGTCGTTGGCTCGATTTGCATGCCGCCGCGACCCGGGTGCGGATTTCTGCGAGCGGCGGCGTCTTTGCTGGGCTGCGCTCTTCGACGAGGATGAGGTGCACGCCGAACGGGGTTTCGATCGGGTCCGACCATTGTTGCTCGGGGAGGCGCTCGGCTGTTTTGGCGAGCTCTTGGCCGAAGCGGGACGCGAGCTGGCGAGCGAGCTGCCCCTTGAACTGGTTTCCGGACGGGGAGGGGTCGCCGAGCGTGGTGGCCGTTTCGGGTTCCAACGGCTCCGTGTCGAGCTTGGCTTTGGCTGCGCGCGCGGCTTCCATGACGGCCGACTGCCGAAGGTCCTTCGAAAAGAAGACGTGCCAACCGGTGATTCGAGCCGGGCGCGCGAACCGCGAGCGCTCGCGTTCGAAGTACGCCTCGACTTCCGCTTCCGTTGGCTCCTGCTCGCCTTTCGTCGACAAGAGGAGACGCATGTTGTGGACGAGCATGTTGCGGATCACGGCGTCGCTCGAATCGAGGCCCAGGGCTCGAGCCTGGCGCTCGAGCTCTTCGTCCGAGTGCTCTTCGTCGGATACAAACGCCATGTTCTGGCGGAGCCGGAGATCGATGGCCTGGTTGTTCTCCGTCAGCCCCCAACGCCGAGCCTCGCGGCGGAGCATTTCTTCCTCGGCGAAGCGCTGAACGAGCTCTGTTCGAACTTCTTCGCCGGCCGGGATGCCGCTCGTCGCCTCGTACTGGCGGACCAGGGCGGCAACTCGCGATTCAGAAATGACGATTCGCGTGTCCACGGCCTGCTCGGCTCTCTCGCTCGGATGGAGCCAGCGAGCGCCGATGAACAGCAGCAGCCCGAGCAAGGCAAAGTGGACCAAGGGCCACGTCAATGGGGTGAGCAGCTTCAAGGCGTTTCAGGTCGGTACCAGATCGGCGAGCTCCACGCTCGCTCCTTGATGACCCGCTGATCTTCGATCGAGGGCGAGCAGCACTCGGCGAAGTCAGCAGGGACGTTTGCGATGTCGGCGCAATCGACGCCGAGCTCGTTGCAGAGCAGCGTGCTCCAGCGGCATACGGGGTTTTCAAGGATTCGGGCGTAGTAGAACGCGCGCTCTTCGGGCACGAACTCGGGGTCGGCCCAGACGGTGCAGAGGGATGCGTAGCCTTGGCCCGACGGCTCACAGGTGCGGATGTCGACGTCGGCCGCGCGATCGCCGCCTGCCACGTTGAAGACCTTCTCCTGAGGATTGCCCTCGGCGTCGACCCAGCCCTTGATGATTTGAACTCGCTCGAGCGCCATGCCGGGCTCGCCTTCGGACCCTGGGTCTTGTTGGGCCGAGATGAAGAACCGAGGGCCGCCGCTCGCCGCGTTTGGACGGGCTGGCAGTGTGGCGCCCATCGGTACGCCGCTTTGATCTGCGACTTCGACCGCGTTCTGTGAATCGCAGGCGTCGCTTGGAATGTCCCAGCCGCCAAAGAGGCGGAGGGTGGGGCGCGTTCCGCTCGTGGCGTAGACCTCGCGGCGCTCGAGCGCGTCGAAGATCGCGTCGCGGCTGTTCTCTTCGGCCCAGACGATCGCCAAGCCTCCGCCGTTGGACTCGATGCCGCTGGCGGCGAGGAAGCGGAGCAGGCGCCGTGGCTCCCAATCGAGTCCGCCGATGTGGCCGGTTTCGCGGTAGTCGGCTTCGTGCGTGGCGCCGGCGGTCGCGTTGTGCGTATCGCTGGCGCCGATGAACCCGAGCTCGAACGGGTTGGCGCCGACGGCCTCGTCCTGAACGAGGCCTTCGAGGAGGCCGTTGCGAACGAACGAGAGTGGCGGCACGAAGACGCCCGGAATGGGAGGATCGAGGATGGCCGCTTTTTCGTAGGTTTCGAACGCGCAATCTTCGTCGTTGGTGAGTACGCCCAGCTTGCACTCGGAGCTGCCCTTGTGCTGGTGGATCTCGACGAGGGGCTCCATGGCGGCGCGGAACGCGGCGTCTTCCTTGCTCAGCGCTGAGCCGTCGGCGTTGCTCGGCTCGAACATCAGGCCGCGGCTGAAATTGGAGCTGTGGGGAATGGACAGGACGTCGCAGCCGGGCAAGGCGTCGAGGCACTGGGAATCGAGCGCGCTCCAGAGCTGCTCCGGGGTGGGGGCTTCGATGTATGATGTGGGCAACTCGGGCACGACGTCGTATCGGAAGATCACGTTTCGGTGGATGTTCTTGTTGCCGGGGTTGCCTGTCCATTAGTAGGCAGCAAAGGTCGTGAACGTGCAGCGGTCGTAGAACTCCTTGGCGGCCGCTTGTTCGTCTTGCCAGACCATCGACGATTCGCTGATGCAGTCTTCATCGCCCGAGCCGCACATCGAAAAGCGTTCAGGGGCGAGGTCGATGAGGACGAAGGCGAGGTCGACGAAGACTTGGGGCAGCGGTTCGCCGGGTTCCTCCAAGAGGTCGGCGTCCTGGCTGACCTCGATTTGCTCGCGAGTGCGTTCGCAGAAATCCGAGTCGTAGCCGTCGAACCCGGGGACTGTGCACACCCGCATCTCACCGAAGAACTCGGCGTGGTCGGTGGCCGCCGCGAAGTCCAAAGGGCGCCGCAAGCGCGTGCTGCGTTGGGCGGACCCGGGTGCGAAGGGAGGGAGGGCGAGACTCTCGCCCTGCGCGAAGCGATACATGTCGCGGGGGCCGACGGTGACTCCCGCCAAGATCGAGTCGAACGAATAAACGGTGTGTGCGTGGAGCTCGCCGACGTAGGGGTTGCGGAGTGGATTGCGGTCGGGGCAGGGGTCGGGCGGCAGGACGCAGTCCGGACCTTGGCAGGAGCCAGGGCTGGGGGAGTCGTCGCAACCGAGTAGGGTCGCCGAGAGGGCGAATGCCAGGAGGGGGGTCGCGCTTGCGAATAGGGAGCGGAATGTCATTCGAGTGCCTGAAACGCGGCTCGGTTCGTCGCGGGCGACACTAGCATGGCGCCGTGCGAAGCGAGTTCGCTCGTCTTCGAATGGCGGTCGCGACGCGCTTGCCGTCGACGTCGGCGCTGACGATGCGCGCCGAATTGCGCGGCGCGGCTGGCTACGAAATGACGCCAGGTGGCGGGGCGCGGGGACTTTTGAATCGCTTTGCCTTGATTTGCGAGCTTCCGGTATTCGCTCCAGCGGCGCTCGAGCTCGTGACGTCCGTATGCTCGCAGCGCCCGCGTACGGAAGGGCGTTGATGGCGCAGACACGGCGGTCGGCTTAGACTGACATGGTGCCGTTCAATCGACGTGACTTTGGCCGAGGTGCGCTAGCTGGGATTGCCGCCACATCGGTGGCGGGAGTGAGCGGATGCGGGACCGACGGCGGCAGCGGGTCAACCGGCGGATCTGACGGTGCGGGAGGCACGGGCGGTGCTGCGGACACCGACGGAATGAACCGCTGCACTTTGTACCCGG
>JABDJF010000472.1 GCA_013002645.1 Myxococcales bacterium | reverse complement strand
CTTCAAAGCCAGATGGCGCGCTACACCGGGGTCGAGACGGACGGTGAGGCCAACATCCGACGAAGCTTCTTCGTGGGAAGCCCAGACCGCGTCTTCGCAGGCGCGGTTGCCGAGCACAAAGAAGACGTGGGCCGAATGCTCGACCTCTTGCGGCGGGTGCAGTCGAAGATTCCGGGCATGATCTCGTTTGCGACCCAGGCTTCGCTGTTTGGTCGATCGATCGGCGGAGGCCGTGTCGTGGAGATCGACATCCAGGGCCCGGACTTGCAGACCCTGACCGAGGTGGGAGGGCGCCTATTCGGAGACCTTCGCACGGCCCTACCCGGCGCCCAGATTCGTCCCGTCCCGAGCCTGGACCCAGGCGCGCCGGAGCTCCACGTCATCCCCAGGCGCAGAGAAGCGGCGCAGCTCCAAATGGGCGGCGCCGAGCTTGGTCTGGTCGTCGACGCCTTGATCGACGGCGCGATCATCGGGGAGTACACACCCGAGGGCTCACCGAAGCTCGATGTCGTCATGCGGGCGGTCACCCATGGCGATCAACTCCTTCCTGACGCACCGGCCCTCTTGTCCGCGCCCGTCGCCACGCCGAGCGGGCGCACGGTCCCCCTCGGTACCCTTGCCGAAATCGAAGAGCGGCTGGGGCCGTCGGTGATTCGACACCTCGAGCGGCGTCGCGCGATCACACTCAACGTCTCGCCACCCGAAGATCTGGCGCTCGAAGATGCCATCGACACGATTCGCAACGACGTGATAGGCAGCCTCGAAAGGGAAGGCGCCGTCCCGGCGGATGTTCAGTTCGGCTTGAGCGGCGCTGCGGGCAAGCTCGAGCTGGCTCAAAAGCAGTTCGGAAGCATCCTGCTGCTCGCGCTCGTCATCTGCTTTCTGCTGATCGCGGCTTTGTTCGAAGACTTCATTTCGCCGCTTGCCGTGCTGATGAGCGTGCCGCTCGCAGCGGCAGGTGGCGCCGGAGGCCTCTGGCTGGTCAACGCCCTGCTCGGGAAGCAGCCGCTCGACTTGATGACGGCGCTCGGGTTTCTGATCCTCATTGGCGTCGTCGTGAACAACGCCATTCTAGTCGTCGATGGCTCGATTGCGCGGCTACGTGCGGGCTCCACGCTCGCCGACGCCGTTCCGCTCGCCGTCGAAGCCCGTGTGCGCCCCATCTTCATGACCACCGCGACTTCGCTGGCCGGGCTTCTGCCTATGGTGATCTTCTCCGGCTCGGGCTCGGAGCTCTACCGCGGCGTGGGCGCGATCGTGCTTGGCGGCCTTCTGCTGTCCACCGTGTTCACCCTCTTCGTCGTGCCTACCGCGTTCACCCTCCTGTGGAGGCTTCGCGGGCACGCCGATACGGATTGAGGAACTTCTTCTTGAGCTGCTGGAGCTCGTCGCGCTTGAGCTCGCGGTACTCTCCCGGCCGCAGGCCGTCGATGCTGATGCCGGCGAACGACTGCCGCGCCAGCCGCATCACCCGGCGGTGAATCGCATCGCCCATCCGGTGAATCTGCCGGTTTTTTCCTTCGATCAGGGTGAGCTGGACCCAGGTGTGGTTCTGCTCCTGGCGCAGCACGAACCCCTCAGCGGGCTTGGTGCGGTAGCCATCGTCGAGCCTCACGCCGTTTCGTAGGGCATCGAGCTCCTCGACGTCGAGATGGCCCTGAAACTTCACGGCGTAGACCTTTGGCACTCCGGACACGGGGCGCAGGAGCGCGTCGATCATGTCGCCGTCGTTGGTCGCCAGAAGCGCGCCGCTCGTGTGATAGTCGAGACGGCCCACGGGCACCACGCGTTCGGGGATCTTCCGCAGCAGGTCCGCAATGGTCGCCCTTCCCTCCGGATCGTCGAGGGTCGTCACCATCTCCCGGGGCTTGTGCATGAGATAGTACACCGGCTTCTCTGGAACGAGACGCCGTCCATCGACTTCGACGCGATCCTTGTGCGGGTCGACCTTGGTGCCAAGCTCGGTTACGACGCGCCCGTTCACCCGCACGCGACCGGCGACGATGAGCTCTTCGGACGCACGCCGCGACGCAACCCCGGCTCGGGCGAGGACCTTTTGAAGGCGTTCCACGGCCCGGAACCTAGCACGCGGATTTGCGTTTTCGCGGTGTGGGTCGCAAGTGTGCGAAACGACGTCGTTCGTGGAGCGGGAGCGTGTCCCCTTACTGGCTGACTTCGGTTGAGCGTTGGTTGGCGAGGGCGGAGTTTCGGAGGCGCTCTTCGTCGCGGTCCCAGCGGTCGACTTTGCCATCACCGTTGACGTCCGTACCGATGCGGACCGTGCGGCCGTCGACGTAGTACTCCCAGCGATCGGGGCGCCACTCGGCGACGGTGCTGCGGCTCTTCATGTCGCGCTCTGCTCTCACGGGCTGACCGCCTTCGTAGAAGATCTTCGTGTCGATCATGCCGTTACCGCTCGTGTCGATTTCCTGGAGGCTCACCCTGCCGTTGCTGTACTGGGTCACTTCGTCGATGCGGCCGTCGAAATCCCGGTCCGCCTCTTCGCGCATCGGCCGCCCCTCGTCGGTGTAGAGGCGCACGATGTCTTTGCGACGGTCTCCGTTCAAGTCCGCCTCCCGACACACCAAAACGAGCCGTGCAAGGCTGCCCTCGCCCATGGTTTTGAAAAGCTTTCGCACATCGGGCGTCGTGTCGCCCGAGGTGTCGTACTCGCTAACCTCGTAGCCGGGGCCATCGGGCATGCAGCGTCCGCCATCAGAAAACTCCCCGCCGCTCGTCGACTCGGGTTGAGCGGAACCGGGGCTCGTGACCGGTTGGGGGTCCTTCGAACCACAGCCCAAAACGACCAGACCCAACAGGACCAATAGTAGTTGTTTCATCATTTGCCGCTCTCGCATCGAAGCGCGTCCTCCGCCTGGCCCATGCTCTGCAATGGCATGTCTTGGCTGCGATCGGGTTCTCCGTCTCCGTTTTCGTCATATTGGGTCAGCACCAGCTTGCCCCCGCGAAACGAATCCCATTTCTCGACGCGACCGTTGTTGTCGTCATCGTATTTCGCCTCGGTGATGAAGCCCTGCTCGTAGACTTCCCAGACGTCGACCTTTCCGTCGCGCTGCCGATCGCGCTCAGCCCGCACGACCCAGCCGCCATCGCACCAGAGCCATGTATCAATCGTGTTATCGAAGTTCGTGTCGAGCTCTTTGCGCACGAGCTGGCCAGCCTGGAAAAACGACAGCTGGTCGAGACGCCCGTCGAAGTCGAAATCGTGACGCTCTTTGGCGACCTGTACGCCATCCCCCTCGTAGAACCGCTCCACGTCCACTTTGCCGTCGAAGTTCATATCTGCCTTGGTGCAGAAGCGACGGCCGTTGCGCTCGACATGTTCAATATCGACCCGCCCATCTTCGTTGACGTCTGTCGCGATGACCTGACTCCCTTCGCACGGGGTGGCATTGGCCATCGAGCCCCGTGGCACCGTACTCGAAGCACCCCGGCTGCATCCCAGCGCCGGCAGACCCACCAAGACGGCGAGACCAACCCACGCATGCGCGAAATCGCTCATGTTTGTGACCACTTGTGAGATACCCCAAGGCCCCGTTGCGGCATAACAATAGGGTCGATCCCGGGGGCCGCGCAAGTCTGGGGCAGTCCGATTGACAATATATATGGTGCCATGTAGTTTCATGCCACTTCTGGGGTCCGAATGGCGCGCAAAAAGATCTCGACGACGGTTTACATCACGCCCGAACAGAACGAGCGGCTGAAGCTCCTGCACGAGCGCACGAAAGTGCCCGTCGCCGTCTACATTCGCGAGGGCATCGACCTCGTCTTGGAGAGTCATAAGGACGAGCTTCCGGGCCAAATGTCGCTGGATGCCGCGCCGCCCAAGAAGGGTTAACCGCGGCGCATTGCTGCGCGCCTAGCACGAGGCTAGACAGGTCGCAGTTTGGCGCAAGATCTCCAGCATATCCGGAACTTCTGCATCATCGCGCACATCGATCACGGCAAGAGCACCCTTGCCGATCGGTTCCTCGATGTGACGGGAGCGATCTCCGAGAGAGAGCAGAAGTCGCAGCTGCTCGACAGGATGGAGCTCGAGCAGGAGCGAGGCATCACCATCAAGGCACAGGGGGTCCGGCTTCCCTTCACCGCCGCCAACGGTGAGACGTATCAATTGAACCTCATCGACACGCCCGGGCATGTTGATTTCAGCTACGAGGTCTCGCGTTCGCTTGCGGCGTGCGATGGCGCCCTTCTCGTCGTCGACGCCACGCAGGGCGTAGAGGCCCAGACGCTGGCGAATGTTTACCTGGCGGTGGAAAACGACTTGGAGATCATTCCCGTCTTCAACAAGGTCGACTTGCCGAGCTCGGACGTCGATCGCGTCCGCCAGGAGGTCGAGCAGGTGATTGGGCTCGATTGCTCGCAGCTGCTCGCCTGCAGCGCGAAGACCGGCGAAGGCGTCCACGAGATTCTCGAGGCGGTTGTCGAGCGAGTGCCGCCGCCCGAGACCGAAGACAGCGGCTTTGTGCGAGCGCTGATTTTCGACAGCTGGTACGACAGCTATCGCGGCGCGGTCTGCATGGTCCGCATCAAGGACGGCACGGTCCGCAAGGGTGACAAGGTTCGCTTGATGGCCACGGGAGCGGAGTACGAAGCGACCGAGCTCGGCGTGTACACACCATTCCAAAAGGAGGTCGACCAGCTGGGGCCCGGGGAGGTCGGCTACCTGGCAGCGAGCATCAAGTCGCTTCAAGACGCCAAGGTCGGCGACACGATCACTTTGGCAAAGAACCCTGCCAAGGAAGCGCTCGCAGGCTTCAAGGACGTCAAGCCAATGGTGTTCTGCGGGATCTTCCCGACGGACAGCGACCAGTACACAGAGCTTCGAGACGCGCTCGAAAAGCTCAATCTCAATGACGCGGCCTTCATGTACGAGCCGGAGACTTCGGACGCGCTCGGCTTTGGATTCCGATGCGGTTTCCTGGGGCTCCTGCACATGGAGATCATCCAGGAGCGGCTCGAGCGAGAGTACAACCTAGGGCTGATCACCACCGCGCCGAGCGTCGTGTATCGCGTGCATACCGAAGAAGAAACCTTGGACATCGACAACCCATCGCAGATTCCCGATGGCCGCATTCGAATCGAAGAGCCGTACTTCACCGTGTCGATTCACGTCCCCTCCGACTTCGTCGGCGCGGTGATCAAGCTCTGCCAGGACCGCCGTGGCGAACAGCAGGGCATTCAATATGCTTCGCCGGAACGCGTGATCATCACTTATCTGATGCCGCTCGCCGAAGTGCTCTTTGATTTCTTCGACAAGCTCAAGAGCGCAACCAAGGGCTACGCCTCGATGGACTACGAGCTCGCCGGCTATCGCGAAAACCCGCTGGTTCGCCTCGACATGCTGCTCAACGGCCAAAAGGTCGACGCCCTGAGCGCCGTCGTTCACAAAGACAAGGCCTACTACCTGGGGCGAGCGCTCGCGGCAAAGCTCAAAAAAATCGTGCCGAGACAGCAGTACGAAGTGATTATCCAGGCCGCAATCGGGTCCAAGGTCATCTCTCGGGAAACCGTTCGGGCCCTACGAAAGGACGTCACCGCCAAGTGCTACGGCGGCGACATCTCGCGAAAGCGCAAGCTCCTCGAGAAGCAGAAAGAGGGCAAGAAGCGCATGAAGGCCGTCGGCAGCGTCGACATTCCGCAGGATGCGTTTCACGCGATCCTGAAAGTAGACGACTAGCGCCGCCTGTCGCGCCGACGGGCCTTCGAGTCATCCGGCGTCGGTGTGCTGCTGCCGAGCGACGTCGTATTGGCGACCTGAACCTCGAACTCCTCATTGATATCGATCGACTCGGCGCCCTCGGAGGTCTTGACGTGGAGGTGATCCTCGGCGGTGCCGTTGGCCGACGCATCGGACTCGAGTGCGCGGAGATTGAGAATGATCTGCCCGTCGGCCCGAGAGACCATCGACTGGACCGAGATTGCAATCTCTTCTTCGGGGAACTCGATGGTCTGCGGAAGCGCCCTCTGTTGCACGGTGACGTTGAGCATCACCTCGTCGCCGACCCGGTCGACCAGCGTATAGGTGTCCACCTGCTGTAAGTCGAATCCGTAGGCCTCGATCTGCCGTCGGGACTCCCATCGCGCGCCGAGGCCGACTTTCTCCTCGGGAAGTCGGACGCGTGTCAGTGTCTCGCGAGAATTGACGATCATTCGGAGCAAGCGGACGGGGACATCCGAGCGCTTCGCCTGTTCGTTCAGGGCGCCCGACAGCAGTTGACCGCGGTCGTCCATTTCGACCCAACCACCGATGCCCTCGGCAAGCTCTGCCCCGTCACGGAGCTGTTTGGCCGCGTCCTCGCCGTAGTCGTCGGGCACCACGGCCTCCGAGCGCACGACATCGACCTTGAATTTCACGCCGAGCTCGGTCGGCTCTGCGGGACCGGACACGATGTCGAGGCGAAGTCCCGGCAAGATAGTCAGGGTCGCGTCCGTTTCACTCGTGGCGAGGCTCGCCACCCGAAATGTCGTGGTCGAGCTGGTCGTCGTCCCGGCAGATACGCGGTAGCGAAGCTCCGACCTCGGCCTCTGTCCCTTGTCCAGCAAACGAACCGAGCTGTCGTCCGCGGCGGCGGCGTCGGCGGCCGTCTTGGAATCCTTGCACGCGGCGAGCCCCAGCAGCGCAAGCGCGAGCGCCAGCCCACGGATTGTCAGTCGGGTCATCTCCGAACCTCTACTTCTCCGCGAAGACAGCATTCCAGTCATTTTTCATCGAGACGATGAGCCAACCCGACTGTTCCGCCGAATCAAGCGCCTGATCGAGCTTGCCGACGCTGCTGTTGCGATCGTAAGCGTATTCGCGTTCGGCATCATCGTGGTGAAGTAGCAGCCCCAGGTGCGCTCCGGCGCTGCCCGTCGTCGTCCACTCCAGCATCTGGAGGTCCCCATCGGAATTTCCAAACGCCAGGATGGGACGCCGGCCGATGTGCTGGTGAATGCCCACCGGCTTGCCGTCCTTGTCGTCGACGTGGTCGATTTCAGGTAGGCGCAAGAGCGTGGGCTTGCCTCCCTGAACCTCGTATCGCGTCTCGATCGACGTCCCGATGACGCGTTCTCGCGGAATCCCATAGACCTCTTCCGAAAACAAGCGGATGAACTCGACGCTTCCGCCCGACACGATGAACGTCTTGAAACCATTTGCTTCGAGGTAGCGCAACAGCTCGAGCTGGGGTTGATAGTAGAGCTCGGTGTAAGGCTTCTCGAGCTTGGGATGAAGGGCGTCCCGCAGCCATTCCGCGACGATCGTGTCGAAAAGGGTCGTGCTCATGCCCGTGTGCGAAGCCATGACGATTTCGATCATTCCCCGGCTGCCCGCGGACACCAGGGCGTCCCGGTCGTCCTCGAGGACGGCTTTGAACGGCTGTTGGTCGGTCCATTCGGGGTGCACCTTCGCGAGGTCCTTGACCCGGTGAAGCGCGAACGCAAGCTCGGTGTAGAGGGGTTGCTCGACCCAGAGCGTGCCGTCGTTGTCGAAGGTTGCGATCCGATCCTCGGGGTCGACAAAGGCCGGGTCCTCAGGGTCGGTGACCCCGCGGACGAAGTCGAGGATCCGCGCTTTGGTTGGGTTGTCGTTCCAGGAGGGAAGCGGGTCGACGAAGGCTTGGGCTTCGGCGCCGGCCTGTGGCTCCGTCGCACCCGTCGTTTGAGAGCCGGCGCAGCTCAGCAGGAAGAAAGCTGCGAGCACCGAGCCAAGCGGACGCAGGCGGTTTCCACGAAACGTCATGCCGCGAACTGTAGGAGTCAGCCCCGGTCGGGTCCAGGTCATCCCCTTGCTTTTTCAGGCGTGGGCTTCATAGCGGGGCGCGGAAAAAAGCGCGACGCGGGCCTCCATCGAACGGCTCGGCTTGCAAATCTGGTCGGTCGGGCTTGGGGCCGGGGACCAGGCAAGCCTCGCCTCGGCGCGCGCGCCAATCTGTGGTGGTTGCTGTCTTGCAGATTGTCACTTGCGACGTCGACTCCGACCCACATCGCGCTTTTTTCCCCGCCCCTCCATTCATATCCAGGTGGGTAGAAGGGCGGCGCCGAAGCACCCGCCATGAGACATTGGTGTAAGAGGACGGCCCCGAAACC
>JABDJF010000438.1 GCA_013002645.1 Myxococcales bacterium | reverse complement strand
GATCAAGGCCGAACGCGCGAGTCGCCAAGCTCCGGATGGACAGCGATCGAGCGACGCCGACCGTACGGCACAGGCTGCCGAAGACACGCTCACGATTACCGATCCCGCTGGGACGTTTAGCATTCGGCGACCGAGCAACGCTAGACGGGGCGGTGGTGAGCGGGCCAAGGGTAAAGGCCCGGGCGGCAAGATGGCTTGGTCGCAGTTCGAGGCCGCTGTGGGCTCGGAGAAGCTCAATGAGGATCGAAGGGCATACCTTGCGGAGCGTAAGTCGTCGCAACGCGGGATCGCGCGCGAAAAGACTTGGAATGAATTTCGTGCAGCGATCGAAAACTACGTGCCCGGCGTGAAGCGCGGCGCA
The DNA here is from genome assembly GCA_013002645.1 of Myxococcales bacterium. Lineage (GTDB taxonomy): Bacteria > Myxococcota_A > Polyangia > Polyangiales > Houyiibacteriaceae > SG8-38. The sequence goes on along the minus strand of JABDJF010000438.1, from coordinate 4,095 downwards.
ACTACAGCGCTGAACGCGGCGGCATCACCTTTTGCGACCTATATCGCGGCGGTGCACCGACGGATACACCAACAGTTTGCGGACCGGTTTCTCCGGAACTTGCCGGCCGGCGGCAGCCCGTATCAAGATCCGACGCTCATGACGAAGCTCGAGATCGTGCTCAATCGCGACGGATCCGTGCATCGAGTTGGTGTCGTTCGATCGAGCGGGCTCTTGCCGTTCGACTTCGGCGCGTTCAACTCCGTGCTCCGCGGGCAGCCTTACCCACCGGCTCCTTCGTCGATTCTCAGCGGCGACGGGAGGGTTTACTTCCACTGGGGCTTCTATCGAAACCCGCGTCAGTGCGGCACGTTCAACGCGGAGCCCTACATCCTCCCGAATCCGCGAGGTTCGAGGGGGCGCAAGGACGGTCTGACCGACGCGCCAGACTGGGACACGGTCGTTCCGGGAGATGCAAAGCCGACCTGGCGCACGCGCGAAGAGGAGTCGCAAGAGGACGACGAGCCCAAGCGGCCTCCGCAGAAGTCGCCGCCGGCGCAGCCGAAGGAGCGGGAAGAGAAGGCGCCCAGCGTGCCACCGCCACCCCCCGGCGCCGGCCTGGGATGAGCCAAATCCAACGAGACGCCGAGCTGACCGCTCGCGTCAAAGCCGAAGCCAAGGCGCTTGGCTTCGCTCGTGCGGGCGTGGCCGAGGCTGGTCGACTCGAAGAAGAGGGCGGGCATCTCGATGCCTGGCTCGGAGCAGGGCACCACGGGCAGATGTCGTGGATGGCGGAGACCGCGCCGGTTCGAAAGGACCCGCGCGATCCGAGGATGCTTGCAAATGCCAGGAGCGTCATCGTGATGGCGGCGCCCTATCTTCGGCGCAACCGTTGCGAGGGGCCGCCGCCAGCAAGGGTCGCGAAGTACGCACTCGGCCGCGACTACCACAATGTGCTCAGCAAGAAGAGCCGCAAGATAGCCCGATTGCTTCGAGAGGCGGGCTTCGCAGCGCGGGTCGCCGTCGACTCGAAGCCTGTTTTCGAGCGCGCCTGGGCGGAGCGGGCGGGCCTCGGGTTCGTGGGCAAGAACTGCTGTCTCATCGTGCCAGGGCTTGGGTCCCACGCCTTCCTCGCCTGCGTCGTGACGACCGCGCCGCTGACCGCCGATGCGCCCATGGGGCGTCGCTGTGGAAGCTGCACGCTCTGTCTCGAGGCTTGTCCGACGCGGGCCTTCAATGGGCCTCACAGCCTCGATGCGAGCCAGTGCATCTCGTATCTGACGATCGAGCATCGAGGGCCGATTCCTCTCGCAAAGCGGCAGGCGCTCGGACCCTGGGTCTTCGGCTGCGATGTCTGCCAGGACGTCTGTCCCTACAATCAGACTTCCGGTGCAAGCGACGGATCGCTCGACGCGTTTGAGCCCGCCGAGCGTTGGGATCGGTTCGAGGTCGCCAGGTTTCTTCAAATGAGCGACGCCGAGCTCCGTGCCTGGGCGGAAGGCTCGCCCGTGAAGCGCGCCCAGCCTGAAGGTTTGGCTCGCAACGCGGCGATCGTGTTGGGGAATCGTGGCCGGGAGGCTCATCTTCCGGTGCTCGACGAGGCGCGCCGAAGCCATCCGTCCGAGGTTGTCCGAGAGGCGGCGGACTGGGGCGGGCGAGAGCTCAGGCGTCGTCTGGCTGCCGCAGAATAGCTTCGAGCGATTCGAGGAGAGGATTGAGGCCTTCCTGGGTGGCCGAGCTGATCGCGAACACCTGGAATCCTCTAGGCTCGAGCGCATCGCGAACCGCCTCGTAGGCTTCTCGTGCTTCGGGCAGGTCGCATTTGCTGACAGCCACGACCATCGGTCGCTCGAGCAAGCTCGCATCGAAGCGGCCTAGCTCGGACATGAGCGCGTCGAAATCCGCGACGGGATCGCGCTTGGGGTCCGGATCGACGCTGAGCATGTGCAGAAGCACTTTGTTTCGCTCGACATGCTTGAGAAACCTGAGGCCGAGGCCCGCGCCTTCAGAGGCCCCTTCGATGATGCCCGGGATGTCCGCGATCACGAACGTGCGGTCAACACCGAGTGAAACGACACCGAGGTTGGGCACCAAGGTCGTGAACGGGTAGTCGGCGACCTTAGGGCGCGCGCGGGAGACGGTGGCAATGAACGTGCTCTTGCCGACATTGGGGAATCCGACGATGCCGACGTCGGCGAGGAGCTTCAAGACGAGCCGGACTTGCTTTCGTTCGCCGGGCGTACCCGGGGTGGCGCGTCGCGGTGCGCGGTCGTGCGGCTTCGCGAACTTGATGTTTCCGCGGCCGCCACGGCCGCCTCGTGCGATGACCATCTCGGCGCCGGCCTCGCTGAGGTCCGCCAGCAGGGCCTGGCTCTCCTGGTCGTAGACTTGCGTCCCCACCGGGACCTCGATGCGAATGTCCTGACCCGCCTTGCCAAACTGGTCCTTGCCGCGGCCGTCCTCGCCGCGCTCGGCTCGAACGACCTTGCGGAAGCGCAGATCAAGCAAGGTGCTGAGCCGATCGTGTGCCACCAGGATCACGCTACCTCCGCGCCCGCCGTCCCCTCCGGATGGACCGCCGAGCGGAACGAACTTCTCTCGCCGAAATGCGATGCAGCCGTTGCCCCCGTCACCGGCGGCCAGCTCCAGGGTCACTTCATCGACGAAATCCACGCTCGTCCGTACGTCGCCGTGATTGTGAGGGCAACCGACTTGGTGCTCGAACAAATCGGAGGGATGCGTACACTGCGCAGGTGCGGAGTGCTCACGGCGACCCGGAATCGGCGTCTAGAAACGCCATGTTCATCCAAGCTTTGGCGGCCAAAAGCTTGGAAACAGTACGCTTAACCGAGGTCCTGAGCATTGCGCCCGCCGACGAGGTCGCGCAGGCGGCGCTTGCCGGCCACCTCAGCGACCTGCGCCGCTCGGCCACCGAGCTTGGTTTCGCGCATCTCGAAACGGCCGTGGCCGAGGCGTTGACGAGGCTCGAACGGGAGGCGTTCGGGCCCGCCTCCCTCCGAGCGGTCCGGGTCCTGGCCTGGCGCTACGAGTCGCTTGCCGCGTTGCCCGCCCAGTCGGGGACCCGCCCGGCCGTGTCTGCTAGCCCGGAGCCAAGCCTGCGCGGGCGCGCCATTTTGGTCGCGGACGACGAAGCCGAGGTGCGTTGGTTCTACGTGGGTGTCCTTCGTGAGCAGGGAGCCAGGGTCATCGAGGCGCGGGACGGCGTGGAGGCGCTCGAGCTTGCCCGAAAGGAGTCTCCGGACGTCATCCTTGCGGACATCGTCATGCCACGCCTCGACGGCCTTGCCCTGTGCGCAGCCGTTCGCCGCGAGCCCTTGCTCGACGGGGTGCCGGTCGTGCTTCTGTCCTGGCGCGATGACTTTCTGCACCGCATGCGCGAGCTTCGGGCCGACGCGCAGGGCTATCTGCGCAAGGAAGTGCCCGCGCGTCAGGTGCTCGATCGCGTGCTCGGGGTGCTCGAACCGCTGACGCGGTTGGAAGAAGCGCTGAACGGTGAACGAGAGGCGCGCGGCGACCTGGAAGAGCTCGGTGTGACTCGTCTGCTGCGGGCCGTTCGCCGGCTTCGACCAAACGCCAGCGTCGTCCTTCAAGACCCCTGGAGCTTGTTCGACTTGGAGGTCCGCGACGGCGGCATCGTCCGCCTGACCCGGACCGCGATCGATGGGGCCGTCAAGGAGGGCGCCGAGGCGTTTCCCGCGCTCGTCGGGATGAGCTCGGGTCGATTCGTGGTGGCAGAGCCGCCTACCCGCTTGGCCGATGAGGCGGCCGAGTCTCTGGACGATTGGTTCGTGGAGGCGACGCGGCGACTAGGGGGCTTCCTCGATACCATCGCGGCCCATCCCGATTGCCGGGTCGAGTTCGATCCCGACGTGCTCGGGACGTATGTGCGCCATTCTCCGGTTCGGGTGCAGCGCCTGATCGCCGCCCTCGTCGCGGGTGGGCCGCCCGATGTACTGTGGGAGTCTGGCGCCGGGTCGCGCGCGCTCGTTGACGCCTTGCTGATCACTCTGGCGCGGCAAGGGGCCATTCGAGACGTCCGAGCTCCGGAGCAGGTCGCGGGCGAAGACCCTGGCGCCGCGGGTCCGCCGGAGTCGG
>JABDJF010000436.1 GCA_013002645.1 Myxococcales bacterium | reverse complement strand
CCCGGAAGCCAGGTCTTTCGGACCGCACCCCATCGAACCAGCTCGCCAAGGGACAGGCTCACGGCGCTGCTGCTCAGCTGAAGCGTCTCGGAGAGCTCGGCTGTGGTCATCGGCTCCGGCGAGAGATAAAGGACGGTCCAGAGCCTGCCCATATGTCTGCGGAAGCCCCAGAACTCCATCAACCGACCCATGGCGTCGGCCGCACGAAGCTCGGCCTCGCGCCATAAAGGCCGAGAATCATTAGGTTCTTGTCGTTTTGCAGCGGCGGTGGACACTCGGGTCGCTCGGTTTGTTCAAATTTTCTTGAACAGACGTAGGACCGAGGCGGGGGTGGGTCAAGCCAACCGTCGCCGTGGCAGATGTGGCGCTTCCCAGTGCTAGACTCCGCAGCCCCCATGAGCAGAAAAATCAACAAGTACAGCAGCCGAATCACCCAACCAGCCTCGCAGGGAGCTTCGCAGGCGATGCTGCATGCATCGGGCCTGAGTCGCGCCGACCTCGACAAGGCGGAGGTCGGCATTTCGGCAGTTTGGTACGAGGGAAACAGCTGCAACATGCATCTCAACGACTTGGCAGCGGTCGTGAAGCGCGGGGTCGTCGACGCCGGGCTCGTGGGCATGCGCTTCAACACCATTGGAGTGTCCGACGGGATCTCCATGGGTACCGACGGGATGAGCTACTCGCTTCAGTCTCGCGACTTGATTGCAGACTCCATCGAGACGGTCATGGCCGCGCAGTGGTACGACGCCAACATTTCGATTCCCGGCTGTGACAAGAACATGCCGGGCTGCATGATCGCGATCGGTCGTCTCAATCGACCCTCGCTGATGATCTACGGTGGAACGATTCGCGCCGGACGTGGAAGTGACGGCGAGAAGCTGGATGTGGTCTCTGCATTTCAGTCGTACGGCGCGCTCCTCGCGAAGTCGATCGACGAGACCAAGCGACTCGACATCATCGAGCATGCCTGCCCGGGTGCGGGCGCCTGCGGCGGTATGTACACCGCCAACACCATGGCATCGGCGATTGAAGCCATGGGGATGTCTCTCCCCTACAGCTCCTCGACCCCCGCGGAAGACCCGCAAAAGCAGGAGGAATGTCTGCGCGCGGGACATGCGATCAAGCACTTGTTGGAGAAGGATATCAAGCCGCGCGACATCATGACCCGAGAGGCGTTTGAAAACGCAATGGTGACGATCATGGCGCTCGGCGGCTCGACGAACGCCGTCTTGCACCTCGTTGCGATGGCCCGCGCCGTGGACGTTCCGTTGACGATCGACGACTTCCAAACCGTCAGCGATCGCGTGCCTTTTCTTGCGGACCTGAAGCCGAGCGGCCAGTACGTGATGGAGGATCTGCACGGCGTCGGCGGCACACCGGCCGTCCTTCGCTATCTCCTCGCGCATGATGCGCTTCACGGGGACTGCCTCACCGTGACCGGCAAGACCCTCGCGGAGAACCTCGCGGAGCTGCCCGACCTGACCGAGGGGCAAGACGTCATCCATTCCTGGGACAGACCGATCAAGGAAACCGGTCATCTCACGATTCTTCGCGGCAGCCTCGCCCCGGATGGCTCGGTTGCAAAGATCACCGGAAAAGAGGGTTATCACTTCAAGGGCCCGGCGAAAGTTTTCGACTGTGAAGAGGAGATGCTTGGGGCGATGGAACGCCACGAAATCGGCAAGGGCGATGTCGTCGTCATTCGCTACGAGGGGCCGAAGGGCGGACCGGGTATGCCCGAGATGCTTTCACCGACCTCGGTGATCATGGGCGCCGGCCTCGGCCAGGATGTTGCCCTCATCACGGACGGACGTTTCTCCGGTGGCTCGCACGGCTTCATCATCGGGCACATCACCCCGGAAGCGCAGGAAGGCGGACCCATCGCGCTGGTGCAAGACGGCGACATCATCGCGATCGATGCGAAGCGGCGGTCGATCGATCTCGAGGTGGGCGAGGCCGCGCTAGCCGAGCGTCGAGCGGCTTGGAAGCCGCCTGAGCTCAAAGCCAAACGCGGCACGCTTTACAAATACATCAAAAATGTGAAGTCAGCATCTGAAGGCTGCGTGACGGACGAATAGGCACTCGGTTCAGGGCGACGCCATCACCGTTCGGGCGACCGCCGGCACCATTGGCCCGCTTTTTCCAGCAATTGCGTGGTTCAACCCTAGACTGAAGCAGGGCAAGTCAGACACCTGCTGCAGGGGGACGACGATGTACATCAACAAACGGGGCCTCCGAGAAATCGGAAAGCTCCTCTTCAAAAAGCCGACCGTAGGCCGCCTCGTGACAACGGCCTGGGTCGCGCCGATCTATCTCGGGCTGCGCCAAACGGCGGCGACGTTTCGCATCCTCGACGAGCTCATTTGCCCTGAGTACCGCGACCAGAAGGTCGAGCGGCCGGTGTTTGTCTTCGCCAACCCAAGAAGCGGCACCACCCTCGCCCACCGCCTGATCAGCATGGACGACGAGGTTTTCACGACGGTGAAACTCTACCAAACGATTTTTCCGGCCGTCACTGCGACCAAGACCTTCAAGCGGCTCATCGCGCTGTCAGAAACCCGTGTGGGCTCGGTGCTCCACCGTGCCTACGACTTCTTCAACGCCCCGCTCGAGGCACGCTGGCAGGACGTTCATCGCATCAGCCTCGATCAAGCAGAGGAAGACGTGTGCACGCTCCTTTGGAACCTGACCTCACCGGCCACAGGTCTGCTCTTTCCCTTCATGGAAGACATGCCGAGCCAGACCTGGGTCGACCGTCAGCCTCCCGAAGATAGGCACGCCTTCATGGACTCGTATGAGAACACGATCAAGCGTCACGTCTTCGAAGCAGACGGCAAGCGCTTCTTGAACAAGAACGTATTTTTCTCGACGCGCGTTCGTTCGGTCTACGAGAAGTTCCCAGATGCTTCGTTCGTGTATCTGGTTCGCGACCCGCACGATTGCCTGCCATCGTTCCTGAATATGTTTTACCAGGCATGGAAGGCGCATTCGCCTAGCATCCGCCCAGACGGCGAAGAGATTCAGGCGCTCAAGCGGCTCGGCTACGACTACTATCGATACGCGCTCGAGTGCCGCAAACAGATCCCAGAGGACCAGTTCATCGTGATTCGCTACGAGGATCTGATTCGAGACCCCAAGAAGACGATTCTCGGCCTCTACGGCCGACTCGGAATGTCGGTGAGCGAAGCGTTCGAAGCGAAGCTCGACGAAGCCGTCCGCGCCCACTACGAGTACGAAAGCCCCAGAAATTTCGAGCTCGATTTCTTCGGAATAAGCCGCGAAGAGGTGTCTCGCGAGCTCCGAGGAGTGTTCGAGGAGTTCGGCTACGACCGCCCAGAGGACCTGGACTACTTCGAAGCGGCCGAGTAAGCGGGCGCCAGCTAACGCCTCCGGGCGGACGTTGTACATTCCTCGCTCGGAGGATGTATGACGACGGATGTCGAAAGACTCGATTTTGCCGGCCGCAATGGCCAGACGCTCTCAGGTCGACTTCACCTGCCGGCGGTGAGCCCAATCGCCTGCGCTGTATTCGCCCACTGCTTCACCTGCTCCAAGGAGAGCAGAGCAGCGAGGTTCGTCGCTGCGGCTCTTGCGGAGAAGGGCATCGTCACGCTTCGATTCGACTTCGCGGGACTGGGTGAGAGCGAAGGCGAGTTCGACAGCACGACGCTCGCGCACGACGCAGACGACATCGTTGCCGCGGCCGGCGCGTTGCGGAGTCTCTACCGCGTACCGGTGCTGCTCGTTGGACATAGCCTCGGCGGAGCGGCAGCGCTCGCCGCCGCAGGGCAGATTTCGGAAGCGGCCGGTGTGGCGACCATTGGCGCGCCGTTCGAAGCCGAGCATGCCGAGCAAATCAGCAGCATGCGGAGAGCACTGGTCGTATTCCACTCCCCGCAGGACAACGTCGTGGGCATCGAGAATGCACGCTTGATTTACGAAACCGCTCGACACCCGAAGAGCTTCGTCTCTTTGGACGGGGCAGATCACCTACTCGGCCGGCGCAGCGACGCGCGTTACGTCGCGGACGTTCTGGCGGCCTGGGCAGGGCGCTATCTACCCGAACGACCTGCTGAAGAGATGCCCGAAGATACTCCCGAGGGCGAGGTCATCGTCGAAGGCAAGACG
>JABDJF010000426.1 GCA_013002645.1 Myxococcales bacterium | reverse complement strand
ATTGATGACGAAGACAGCTACACGCGAGTTCCGGCGCGAGAGCGAATCTTCATCATCTCGATAGGGGGTGACATCGGCCAGACCACCGACGTCGTCAAAGAGCGGATGAAGGAAAAGAAAAAGGAGCAGGCGGTCGCAGCCGAAAGGAACCTCGAGCGAGATGCCCTCGAGCAGTCCATCGAGGACGAGGAAAACCCCGAGCTCAAAGCCCTCGAGCAAGAGGCGCTCGATGCGCGGAGGCAGCGCGACGAGGCTGAAAAGCGCATCCGCGACACCGATGAGCGCATTAGAGCGTTCGAGCAGCGGGAGAAGCGCAACCTCGACGAGAGCGACCAGGGCGCCATCCAAGGTGCCACCCAGACTGGCATCGACACGTTCCGCTAGCTCGAGAAATCACTCGGTCTCGTTCTTGCGCCGCCGTTTCAAACTCAGCCGTTTGCGCGCGGGATGCACTGGTGTTTCGCTCATGTCCGTGGGGGACGGTGCGCCTTCCGGCGGATACGCCAGAGTGTTGAGTACGCGCTCACGATAGAGCTGCGCGAACTCGGGAAACGGAAGGGTCCCGTCCGACCGCCACGCCCGGACTTCCGCCTCGGCCGCTTCCCCCTTGTTCTCGTCCAGACCACGATCCTGAGTGAGGTAGGTCGTCTGGGACGGAAAGGCGAAGCCCGTCCCCGCCTCCTCGACGATATCCATGATGTGTAGGTAGACGTCCTCCTGGATGCCCAGGAACTGGTTCCAGTCCGGCGTGTCGGCGTAAGCGAAGATGTCCACGTTCAGCGAGTAATCGCCGAAACCCGCAAAGCGCACTCGCGCCGGATCGGTGGTGATCTTGGGGTGTCTTAGGAGCATCTCACGCACCTTCGCGAGCAAGAAGCGCATCTGCTCGGGAGTCGTCTCGTAGCGCAGGCTGATGCTCGTTCTCAGAAGCATCCGGTCGCGCAAGGTCAGGTTGATGAGCTGAAGCTTTGAAAAGTCAGCGTTGGGAATCGTCGTCACGGTGCGGTCGATTCCCCGCAGGCGGGTCGAGCGCAGGCCAATCTCCTCAACGGTACCGATGCGCAAGAATCCGGAGGAAAGGTCGTCGCCGTAACGGCAGAAGTCGCCCACCTTCAGGGGCTTATCGACATAGAGCGTGAGGCTCGCGATGAAGTTCTCCAGGGTCGGCTGAGCTGCCAGCGCAACCGCAAGGCCACCGACACCTACGCCCGCCGCCATGGGCGCGACGGGCACCCCGACATCCGCCAGACCTGTCACGATGATGATCGCTGCGACGGTTAGGCCGAGAAGGCGAAACCCGAATCTCAACAGGTTGGCGTCTAGGCCCTCTTCGGGAATGCGGGGCGACGTGATGATGATCTCGGCCACGACGCCGCTGAAGCCGACCGCCGCCCAAGCGCTGCCCAGGAACATCAGCACCTCGGTCCCTTGCAAGACAACCTGGAGCACCTTGCCAGTGAGGTTGAGCGGCCCCTCGGCGAGCTCGTGTACGCCCCAGGCAGCGATGATCGCGCTGACTGGCACCAGGAAGCGTCTCAACGTTCGGCCGACGGCGAACCCGCCGCGGTAACGTCGCCAACGATTTGCCAACCAGGGCAACAGCGCAGCGAGTACGATGGCCAGCATCAGCGCCATCCACTGCCAGACGGCCTGCTCCCAGAACATCGTTTTCGTCCAATCGGGCAGGCCCCTGACCCATTCGAACCAGGTGGGCGGAAGCAGCCCGGGGGCGGCGTGGACGAGCTCGTAGAACCCCTCGGATGCCCCGGGCCGATAGGGAAGCTCGCGCACTTTCTGATAGAATCCTCGAACCCTCGAGACGGTCTCGGGCGTGAACAGATACTCTCCTGTCCGGGGGCCTTCTTCGACCCTGGCGATCGTGATCTCGGTGTGCGGCACTGTCCAACGCACGACCTCCGACTGGGCCGCCGGCCCGGCTTGTCCGCTTTCCGCGACCGTCACCGCGCCCGGAATGGAGTCGAAAGGCGGCAGCGGAATGCGATCGAGCACCTCTTTCACAAGCAACGCCCTTTCGAGCCCAACCTTCGGCGTGAGTGCTCGGGAGACTTCGCTGAGGTTGAGCGTGCGCACGGCCCGCTCGAGCAGCCGCTCGGCGCGCGCTTCCGCTTCGCGCGCCGATTCCCGAGGGAACAGGCTTGGATCGGCCCGGTACGATGCGTAGGCGGGCATCAGCACGTCGTAGGCTGCCTGAACGTTGACCAGTAAGCTCTCGAGTGTGGCGCGCGGGCTCGAGGTGTCGGGCGGCTGAAGCGGGCTCTCGAAGGCCTCCTCTGCCGCGGCAGGCGCGGCGAATGCCGAAGACACGAGCATCCAACATAGGACCGTCACTAGCAGCCGAATTTTGAGCATGCGGCGCGAGTTTCACATACATGACGGGCGCCGACAACTGGTCTCCAATGCGATCGAAACAGGCCGATTCCCGAGCTCATCACGCACAACGCGAAAGGCGAAGTGATCGATGCCTACACTTCGTGGGAGTGGTCGACGCTGTGCGACGAAATCAGCAAGCTCGAGGTCGATCTCCACCCGACCAAGCTCGAAGTTTTGCCACTGGCAAAACGAGAAACACCCGAAATAGTCCCTGTTTCAGGCCAGGCTTTTGCCAGTGATTTTGCCACCCGAGATCAAAGCGAAGTGATCTCGGAGGCTTATCAGTGGAGGCGGTGGGAATCGAACAGCCGGCAGTTCACCCGATTCTAAGGATTCTCGAACGGTTTCGCGGACAGGTATCGATGAGAACACGTCCAAACAACACGAGCAAAACGCGTTGCCGGACATTCTTATGACAATGTCACGAATCCCCGATGTGAATCGGGAGCTCGCGGAGGTCGGTGCTCTGTCTGCAGTGTTTGATGCGCTCCGACGGAAGCGCGGGCATTAGCGTCGCGCCTCGCTGGCCGAAGCCACAAGCGTTGCCCGGGGATTCGACGTTGTTGCTAGCGACTATCGGTGATGACCCGCTGCGCCGTGATGGGCCGCGTTGTGATGATGATGCGCGGCGTGGTGATGCTGGGCAGCGTTTTGGTGGTGACGATGCGCGCGCCGCCGATGACGACGGTGAGCCCCGGCGACCGAGGTAGGCGTCATGGGCATACCGATCGGATCGATGAACATGACGACCTGACCACCCTCGGCTGGAACCTCTCCTTCGATGACCTTGATTGGAAAAATGAAGTCAACACCGTTTGCCACCGGCTTCTCGCTCAACTCCACCACCACCTCCGTCAGGTCCTCCTCACCGAATATCGAAAGCGCCGCGTTCGGGTGGTTCTTTGCAAAGCTGTCTTCACCTTTCGTGCCGAGGCTCAAGAACGCCTCGCGCGTAATGTGGCCGGCCTCGCGAACGGGACGGTCGCAGAAGTAGATCAAATCTAGGTTGGCGTTTTTCAGCGTCAGCTTAGACCCATCGAATGACATGCCGTCAGCTTCCTGAACGAAAAGGGCGTTGCACTCGTCGGCGCCGTCAGCTTCCGCCGGCTCCCCGGCCTTTTCCACAGGGGGCGCCTCCTTCGGAGCGCAACCAGCCACAACCCCAATCACGAACAATGACATCACTAGCTTTCGCATGCTTCGTTCTCTCCTCGAATACTTCGAATCAGAGCGCGTCTGTTGCGGCTCCGCAAGTGCTGAGTCTTCGCGCCACGTGCTTGGCAGAAATCGGATAAGGGAGGCGGCCGAGGTGAAGCAGCGCGCCGTAAACGGTGGCAGCTGCCGCAGCGTGGCAGTCACTTCCCCACTTCATGGAGAATCGAAACACCCCGCTCAACGCAGTGCTGATTTCGTGCTCTACGATGTCGTCTGTGGGGATATACTCGTACGCAAGCTCGAGCTCGAGGCCCCACTGACGCGTGAAGTAGTACGCCGCGCCAGTCACTGCGCCGATGCCGAAGGACATCTTGTTCTTCTCGCCCTCTTGCTCAGCGCGTTCGCCCTCGAAGACACGGATGTTCCACGTGAGCACGGGGCCGAGAAACGCCTCCCAGGAGCCTCGAACCCAAAGCCCTTTCAGCATCACTTCGAAAGGCGTGTCGAAGCGTTCGGAGTTGAAATAGAACGGTTTGGATAGCCCGAGGGACAAGCGTTTCGGGAGCAGCTCTCGTTCATATGCGACGACGAAGCCGCCCAAGCTCTCCCGCGTGCGGAGGGGCTCCCCGGTCGTCGCCGAATCGCGATCGCGGTCGAGCTGAAACGCGTAGGCTCCGCCGAGGGAGACAGCGTTCAGGAGTTCCTTTTCTTCCTCGGGGGCTTTTGCCTCTGCCGACGCGATGCTCGCCGAAGCACACGCAACCCAGGCGAGGACCGCCGCGAGGCGCAAAACGTGTCCTGCGAACATACCTGCGATACCCCTAGTTGCCCTTTGGCATCGGTGGGGGCTTGTATCCCTTCCACTTGCCCTTTTCGACTTCCTTGGAGGGGTGTTTCTGATCTGTTCGAGGCGCGTTCTTGTACGCCTGGGTGACGTCCGGCGGGAGGACGTACTCGTCGATCGCGGCCATGCGGACGACGATCGTGTCCTTCGTGACGTTGATGACCATCAGGTCGCGAGCCAAGGCCAAGGGGCCGTCATAGGTCTTGCGAACGCCGTCCATGATGGCTGCGTTGTTTTCCGGCGATTGGACCGAGTGATAACCGACCGCAAGGCGCGGCTTCAGCTTCGACATGATCTTTCCGAATGCCTGGGGCTCGGTGTGGATTCTAGTCGACACGTAGGTCGCTTGCTTCAGATCCCAGCCGAAGTATTCCGCGAGGGCCTTTGGCGGAAGGAAACACTCGTGTGAGGCAACATCCGCGCCTTTCGCGAACTCCATGTACCACTTGTTTGGATAAGTATCGCCACCGAAGACGTATTTGAGCCCGTTCCACTCCAGACCGAAGCTGACCGAGCCATCCAGGCTGTGAATGGCGGGCCAGGAGCGGACCGTCACTCCGTTCTTCTGATAGACGATCTCGTTTTCTTGCATGTAGTCGAACTCGTGCACTTCGATTTGACCGCCCTGATCGGGCAGTGCGCCGGTTCGGGTGGCGAGGTCCCAGGCGTAGCCCTTCTTCATGCCTTCGACGAAGGCCTTGGTGCCGAGCTCGGGGCTCTGACCCGTTGGCCCGTACAAATGAATCGGAGTGTAGCGGCCGGAAAGCCAGCTCCCGATGTGAAGCGGCATGAAGTCGCCAACGTGATCCACGTGCAGATGGCTCGCGAACACCTTGTCGATCTTCGAGAAGTCCGGTCGGAGAGCAAAGAGATTTGCCAGGGAGCCCGAGCCGACGTCGAACAAGAACTTCTGGCCGTTGCCGAGCTCGACCAGGTAGGAGATCGATGCCGCCGCCTTGGTCTGGTTGGGCATGCCCGTACCGAGGGCCGTGATCCTCATTTCATCGGCGCCAAGCACCTCGGTGTTGGGGAAGTAGCTCGACGGGTACCGCCCATCGACGATCGGCGCCGCGGTTCGACCACGCGGATATGCATCTGCGGCCCCTGGTGTCGAAGCCGACTCTCCGCCCCGTTGTGTACCCTTGGCCGCTTCTGATTTGGGTGCTTGTGCCTGGGCATCACTCTCGACTTGCTGTGGCGCGCAGCCGAGACCGCCGGTGAGTAGAAGTGCAATGAACAATGGCTGACAGGCGTGCTTGGTGTTCTTCATGTTGCTGACTTCAAAAGCGAAGCCCTGGACCATAGAGCTTCGCGAGTGTTGAGTGGCTAATGCCAGTGGCGAAGGGTTTCGGACGGCGATTCGCCGAACGCCTCTCGGTAGAGAATGGAAAAGCGACCATGATGAGCGAAGCCACATTCCGTCGCGGCCTGCCTGACCGTCAACGTTCCTCGTTCGGCTGCGAGGAGGCGCCGGCGCGCTGCGTTGAGTCGCTCGCGTGTCACGTAGACCATCGGTGAGACGCCCGCCGCGTGCAGAAAGACGCGATGGAGGGTTCGATTGCTCGTGTCGCTGGCGCAAGCGATTTTGTCCACCGTCATGGGGCCTGAGAGCTCCGCGCGAACGAACGCTTCGGCTGCCGACATGATTCGCGTGGCTTCGGCCGACGACGGCAGCGGGTTTGTGTCCGGAAACGCTGCGGCGACGAAGGCCTCGATGAGCCGTTGCTCGATGTCGCCGAGGTCGGTGTCATTCGCGGGGACCCTCCCCGCACGAAGCGCGTCCCGCCACTGAATCGTGAGGACCCGAAACAGCGCGGCACCCTCTGGGCAGGACAGCGAAATCTCGCGACGAGCGTCGTGCGAAAAGCCTGCTTCACTTGCGGCATCGTGGACGGCGCGCGCATCGATGTTCGCCACGAGCACCGGTGCCGCGTGGTGAAACCGTAGATTGAACTCCTCGCCGGGAACGCCCACCCGAATGCCGCCCGAGCCACCGGCCTCGACCTTGGACCCGATACGCCATTCGATCCCGGGGCCAAGCGGGACGTTGATGCTGTAGAAATCGCACATAGGCTCCGCGACGACGTTCCCGTAGTTGATTCTGATGTCGAAGAGGCCGACGTGGGGAAGGGCAGCGACGCGCGCGCGCGCGCGAAACTCGGCCCGCATCGGGGTCAGGCGAAAAGGAGGCGTGACCGGCTGAAGTCGTGCTGCGACTTCATGAGGGTCTCTTGTATCGAACTGAAACGAGCTTGGGCCGATCATCTGAACCGCGGCTAGAGTGTCATGTCGATTGCGTCTCGACAACGCTCCCGGACCGACTCATCCAGATCCTGCCAAGTCAGATCCAGCCGCGGTCGCCCACCAGGGGAAGGGGTTGAGATCTGAGCGGCTCTCAGGGCTCTGGAGGTCCCGGTTCGAGCTGGCCCGGAAGACGGAACGGCGGTGCTGCACGATTGGGACGAGGTCACCGAGGAAATCTCTTCTATTCCTCTTCAACGAGTGGGGTAGCTCTTGGGCTAGCTCCCTCCGCGGGACGGATGGCGGCCCTTCTTCGTCGTGAATAGCAACTGAACGCGAATGACGTGTTCGCTCTTGTTCGGGTCAGAACGCTCGAGCTCGTAACGCCACAGATAGCCGAGCTCGACCCGGAGGTACTTGCTCGCGTAGACGCCGAAGCCCGCGTAGAGGCGATTCTGCTCGAATCCGGAGACCGGTCCGGTACCCTTGTCGACGAGGTTGAAGCGGAACTCCTCGGACAGCGCGAAGTAGAACAGGGAGCTCAGCGGAGTCGTCGTATGAATGAGGTAGCGCAGGCGGGGAATCGTACCGCTGATGCCCTGAATGAAGCGCTGCTCCAGTCGCACCTGGTGGGTGAAGCCGAATATCGAGAACCGATGCCTCACATAGAGCTCCTCCCAGGGGACATTCTCGTCGGACCCGTCGTTCTTGTATTTGTACTTGTAGCCGACGCCGAGCTCCAGCCAATCATTGAAGCGGTAGAACCCCCCAGCTTTGAAGATGACCTCGTCGAGGGTAGTCACTTCGTCCTTGACTCGGACCTCGGTTTGGAAGCTCACCGACCAGTGGTCGTCGAATTCATGGTTGACGAAGGCCAGGCTCCAGAGCGCTAGGTCCTGCTGCACGTCCGACTCGAAAGCCGAGGCCGTCCCGGGGCCGCCCAGCAGCGTCGCGACCACGACCGCCGCAGCAGCCGCGCGCCGTCGCTGAGAACGTACTCCTCGCGTGAGGCCGCCTGGTCTTACGAGGTCTTCGAGGTGAGTCACGTTCGCGTTGGTCTGAAGGATCAGCACTCGAATCCCAGCTTGGGCACCCTGTTGTTCACGACGGTTCCACTGTTGTACGTGTCCCACCGCAGGGCAGACGCGAGTTGGCGTCCAGCAGTTGAGCTGCCAGACACGGCGCCGCGTGCGGCAAGGAGGTGATAGAAATCTCCATGCCTAGTTCTTGCGGACACCGAAGAAGTGAAACGTCAGCGCGAACGTTCCACCGACTTGCTGTCCGATGACCCAGAAGCTGGGCGGGTCGCCCGTGGGCGGATTGCCCCGTAGCCACAGGCCCACGAGTGACCAGTCGAAGGTTGCTGCGAAAGAAATCCATCGGATGATGGGCACGCGAAAACCCAACCCGGCCGTGAGCATGAACCCGTCGCCCGCGGCGTCGTCGAGTCCCTGTACCCTCTTGTAGTAGGTCGTTCTCTTGTCGGTGGGAGGATCGCCCGCGGGCGCTTTCTCCTCTGGCCCTGATTCCGGGCTCGAGGGTTCGACCCCTGCGCGCGCGTCGTCTTGGGCTGAGGCCTGCGAGACGGTGCCCACGAGCGCTACAAGCACAACCAACGAGCCGCGCATCGGTACCGCGCGCCTACTGCGGGGCACCACACGTTCGAGGTTCTGGCCACTGTGCGAAGATCACTCGAACCGCGTCGCGGACTCTGTCCTCGTCGATTGGACCCGCTCCCACGAGTGATCGAGCCAGGCCCGCGAACACAGGTTGCGGATCTTCGCCAACCGCCGGCGGCGGTCCAACCGGAATGAGCATGCTGCCGATGTCCCATTCGACGGGAACGGGCACGACCCACTTGCAAGGGTCCCAATACCAGCCCCAATAGCCCCACCACCAGCCGCCAACGCATTCCCAAAATGTGCCTTCGTCGGTGTTCACCGCGAGGCCGTTGCCGGCAAACAGGTCGGGCTGATTGGTTTCATCGACCTCGTCGGGCGGGATGTATGTAAGGCACACCGGCTCGTTCTGCATCGCTTCCACAATGAGCTCGTTGACGAGCTCATTGAAGAGCTGCTCGCCCTCCTCGAGATCGGGTGGGTTTGGGATCTGATCCGCTGTCAAGACACTGAAAGTCTCGTAGGTCTCGAAAGGCGCTTCCGGATCGGCTCGTACGGTGATCTCGCCTGTTTGAACAGTGTCGTCGGCGCAGCTCAATACAAAGAGCGAACCGAAAGCTATCAGCACGTAGCAGCAACGAAGAATCATGGGTCAACCTCCGATCGATGAGACGGTGAGTGGATGCGTGACGGAGTGAAACTACAGGCGCGAAAATTTAATTCAAGCTTGGCAGGATACGGATACACCGCGGCGCTAGGCACTGGCAGAATCCGGATAGCCGTATAGATGAGGCGTTGTCGAGACGTAAGCAGCATGGCAGCCTGCTTCGCGTCGAAGTGAACGCGTCGCGGCGACGCACGCAACACTGGACGACGACGCAGCGTCATTCATGCGGGAGAGTCTCCAGACGATGCCCCGAAGGAAAGGATGTCCATGATCAGAAGTTCAAGTTCACGACTCGCAGCGGTGCTCACACTCTGCGCCGGGCTGGTTCTATCGATGGGTTGTGTGAAAAAGTCTGAGTACGAAGCGCTGCAGGCGCGATACAACGAGGCCCTTGCAAAGCAAGGCACGCTGACCGAGACGATCGCGATTCAGGACGAGGAGATCAGCGCGCTCGAAGCGGACTTCGACGAGCTTACCGAGATCTTTGCCGAAGAGCTCGCTAACCAGGAGCTTCAGCTCGAGCAGTTGGTCGACGGGATCGAGGTGGAGATTCCGTCAGACGTCATGTACAAGTCCGGCGCCGCAGCGCCGACCGTGGGAAGCGACGGGCTCGAGTACGCGAAGAAGCTCGCCGAGTTTCTCGCGGACACCGACTACTTCGTGAGTGTCGTCGGACACACCGACAAGCAGAAGGTGTCACGAGCGCTTGCGAAGAAGTATCCCACAAACTGGGAGCTGGCAGGCGCGCGGGCGGCCGGTGCCGCACGCTTCCTCGTTGCCAATGGCGTGGACCCGACACACGTGGTCGCGTCTTCGAGGGGCGAGTTCGACCCCGTCGCCTCGAACGACACGCCGGAAGGCCGCGCAAAGAACCGGCGCATCCAGATCATTCTCCGATCGCTTCCCTAGTCGTCGTTCGTGCCTAGCGCGGCCTAGCGA
>JABDJF010000421.1 GCA_013002645.1 Myxococcales bacterium | reverse complement strand
GCCGGGGCGACGCCACGGGAGTCGTCCTCGACATCGACAACCTCGCGCTCGGCTACACGCGCACGGACGCTACCTCACGCATCGTCTACTTGCATCTTACGGGCGTCACCAGGGCGGCGGAGCAGATTGGCGACAGAGTTTCCCGCGAGGCCCGCAAACGCCAACAAACGGAAGAGGAAGACGAGGCCGAGTTGCAGAGCGAAGAGCTGGAGGACACGAGTCCCTAGGCGGGCTCTTGCCTGGCAGCCTCCCTGCGCGCCGCGATGATCTCGGCGCCGAACAAGAGAACACGCGCCGAAAAGTAGAGCCAGAGCAGAAGCACGATCACGGAGCTCAGTGATCCGTAGACCGCCTCGAGGCCGCTGACGTTGTCGAGATAGAGAACAAAGAGCGCCTTACCCACCTCGAAAAAGAGGGCGGCGAACAGTGCTCCCGGAATGATCTCTCGCCACCCGGGCCGTTGGTAGGGAACGAGCGTGTAGAGCAAGGAGACCGTCATGAATATGAACACGAAGCTGGCGGCGTGCCCGCCCATCCAGGCAAAAGCCGGTGCGTCGAGCCCGAATCGCGTCAGGTCGAACTGAGTGAACACATCGACCGCCATGGACCCCCCTACAGCGACGAGCAGCACGAGCGACACCACGATGGTCATGGCGAAGTATCGAAGCTTGGAAAGATAGAACGGGTGGTCTTTGGGCACGTCGAGTGCGAGGTTGATACTCCGGCTGAGGGCACCGAACATTTTGCTGGCGGACCAGAAGAGCCCCACGATGCTGGCCACACCGGCCGCGCCCCGCAGGTCGACCAGCGCCTCGATGTTGGTTCTCAGGAAGTCAGCGCTTCCAGGGAACTCGTCTGCAAGCATTCGATCGAGGCGTGACTCGATGTCGGCACGGTCCAAGAAAAGGCTCGCGCCCGCTACGACTCCAACCAAGAGTGGAAAGAGCGAGAAGAAGCTGAAGTAGGCCATGCTGGCCGCCATGTCTTTGGCATGGTCCTGGTTGCTCTTCTCGATCGCGCGCATCAGCACGGCAACGCCCGGGATCCGACTCAATCGGTCTTTCCACCTATCGACGACTTCGCTCATCGTTTCACCGAGGACTGATCTACCGCCGCATGGCCCTGCGAGCCAAATGCAAAACACACCAGGTGTAGACACCGGCGACGATATCGTCCGCCATGATGCTCACACCGACTCCGAACCCCTCCTCGATCAAGCCGATCGGGTACGGCTTCCAGACATCAAAGAGCCGATACACCACGAAGCCTGCGGCGAGCCACCGCCAATCGCGCGGAAGCCGGTACATGGCGAAAAGGTACCCGACGATCTCGTCCCAGACGATCATGCCCGGATCGCGCGCACCTAGATCGCTTGCCGTCTGTTCGCAGATGAAGACGCCGGCGATCGCCAACACGCTCGTCAACGCCCAGTAGTAGAGCGGTCGAAGCGGGGCCATCATCCAGTAGAAAGCGACGCCGACCAACGTGCCGATGGTTCCCGGAGCGCCTGGCACGAGGCCCGTTCCGAACCCGTACGCGAGGACGTGAACCGGATATTTCCAGAGCGGCAAGGTCCGGCTACTCCGCCTGACCTTCTTCTGCGGGCTTGCGCTGCGTCTCGCGAACCCGCGAGCCCGAGTCGGGGTGGTCACTCAGTATCTCTGGAATCCCCACATCGTCGCCGGCTTGAGCCTCTTGATCGCGACTGTACGAGAGGCCCATGAGCTCTTTGAGAATCGATGCGTTGATGTAGTCGCCGGTCAAGATCGGATACCCCTCGGGATCTTCGGCAAGTGACTGCGCCGACATCTTCCCGAGCTCGACGTCCTCTTCGGGGCTGAATACGGGCTCTTTTTTGCGAAGACCAAGTAGAGATAGATCGGTAGTCCAATCGCAAGGACGCCTACGATCAGCCATCGGATCGCGTACAAGAAACCACCGATCATCTGAAGGACCTTCATTTGGACCCGTGTTCGCTGGACGTGAGAAGCGATGTCGATTCGGGAAGGTGAAGCTTGAGCCGCCGTGGCTCGACCTCGAATCGATGATGCGTCGCGTGGGTCGGCTCGCCGTCGAGGTTGACGTAGATTCCCTTGGGCGCTTCGATCTCGACCCATGGCACCCGCCAGTAGAGGGCGGCGTCTTTGACCGCTTGCATGCCGTGCGTCATCAGCGCCGAGATGGCTTCGGACTGCTGGTCCTCTGGGACGTCCGGCAGAACGCCGATGTCCAAGAGACCGTCATCGAGCACCGCGTCGGGGCAAAGCACGTGACCGCCACCTGCCTGGCGAGCATTGCCGACCGCCAAGACGAGGAGCTTCCCTTCCCAGTCCAGATCCGGCCCGCGTAGCCGAATGGGCACCGGCTCGAGCTCGGAGAAGCGTCCGAGACCCGTGATGAAATACGCAGCGCCGCCGAGCAGACGCTTGAGCTTGGGGTTGGTGTTGACCGTCACCTCCGTACCGAAGCCGCCGGTAGCCACATTCATGAAGGCACGATCACCAGAGCGACCGACGTCGACGGCCACCGGTTCTGTTTCCACCGCGACGCGAAGGGCCCCTTCGAGCTGCAGAGGAATCCCTGCGCTCCGCGCAAAGTCATTGGCCGTGCCAAGTGGAATCACCCCGAGCGCGCTCGAGCCCCCCTCCACCTGGACGAGGCCGTTCAACACCTCGTTTACTGTGCCATCGCCGCCGCCGGCAATGACGGTGTCGACTCCTTCTTTCGCCGCTTGGGCCGCAAAGAGGCCAGCGTCGCCGGCTTCCCAGGTGACACGGACCTCGATCTGGTGACCGTCCTCGCGGACCGCTGCCACCGCATCGCGAAGCTCCTGGTTGGCGGCTTGTTTGCCGTGAAGGATGATTCTCGACTTCCGTGCCATCACTTGCCTCCGTGACGAGACTTCAGCGCGTGAACCGCGAGATCGACGACTGGCCCCAAGCTCGAAAGAGTCGAGCCGGGGCCAATGCCCCGCAGCGCCGAAACGGCCTCTTCGATTTGCATGACGCGCGCAGCGATGCGATCGAACTCTTCCTTGATCTCGTCTGCGTCGGTCTGTAGCTCCGCGAGGGCCATCTCTCGTATCTCGTTCACCATTTCTTCCTCGAGTCCGGGTTTGCTGCGCTGGGCGAAGAACACGACCACCGCAGCGAGAAGGCCGTTGGCACCGGCGAGATAGAACGCGCCTTTGACGCGGCCGTAGCTCTCCGCCAGCAGCTCGAAAATCCCGATGTTGATCATTCCCAGGGCCAGGATCGCGAGGCCAAGCGCGATGGCGAGCGCCGTGAAGCGATTGCCCGTCCGCCGGGCGTTGATCTTCAGCAACGCCGTCTCAGCGTGCGCCCAGATTCGAAGCTTGAGCATCATTTCGTTCATCAGGGCCTCCTCAACGCAAGAACCGGCCGACGAGGATGCCAACAGAGAAGATTACCAGACCACTCATGACCGGCGTTTCCTTGAGCTCCTCTTCGAGCAACTCCACGAGCTCCTGAACCTGCCCAAGGAAGCCTTCGTGCTCGACGCCGGCCTCGGACTCCTCCTCGGCCTTCTCGATCGCCTGCGCTTTGGCGGGTGCTTGTGACTCGGCTTGTTTGCGAGCTTCGGAGAGGGCGACGACCTCCGCGCGCAACGCCGATAGCTCGGCCTTGATTTCCTCGTTTCTCATCTCGTGCTCCTTCGGACAGTGGAGGGTGAGACTACTAATGCTTCACGTCGGATTTCAAGGCCGCATGGGGCGCAAGCGATCGTCGAGAAATTCTTGTCAACGTTCCAGGTGTTCCAACCGAGGAAAAAAGCGGCTAGCTTCACGATCGATCAGGCCATGGTAAAGCTGAAGCCAAGCGCACACCGCCGCACGAAAGGTCGACCTGAATGACTAAGAAGATCGCTTGTCTGGGCCTGCTCTTGCTCGGCGTGCCCATCGCCGTTCAAGGCTGTAGTGCCACCCTAGCTTCGCCGCAGGTTGCGGC
>JABDJF010000416.1 GCA_013002645.1 Myxococcales bacterium | reverse complement strand
ATCTTCGATCGATCCGCGGGAGCGTCATCGTACCATGCACATTGAATGACGCCGCTGTCTTTCGAATAGATGGTCGCTTCCAAGAACTCCGGCGCATCGTCGGCCACCGAGAGCGCGTACGTCTTGTCGCAAAGCTCATCCATGCTGTGGCAGGGGATGTACTTCATCCGCACGTACGGCTTGGCCGACTCGATTTCGAGCTCGATCGCCACCAGAAAGCCCAGCGTGCCGTGCGACCAGGGCAACGCATGGAAGAGCTCCGGGTCGCTTTGTTGTGTCACGCGCAGAAGCGTCCCGTCAGCCGTCACGACCTCGTAAGCAACGACCGTCTCCTGAATGAGGCCGTACCGGTGACAGGTCGTTTCCATCCCGAGACCCATGCAAAGACCCCCGGCCGTGAGGTCCTCCATTTCGACCATGACCTTGAGCGCATAACCCATCGGCACGAGGTATCGGCTGATCTGCCCCATGTTCGCCAGAGGCTCGACGCGGACTGTCATCCGCTCGGTGTCGACTTCGAGGATATCGCGAAGATCGATCTCGATGTGGTTGCAGTCCTTCTTGTAAGTCGAAGTTCGCGTGGACATCGTTAGCCAGGGCGGCCTTGCCGTGCACATCGGACGATTGGATCCCGACGCGTTCCATGCGCGCACCTGTTCTTGTACTCGCCGTACACGCTCATCGTGCTTCTCAGGCGATGCGCCAAAACGCGCGTAGAGCACGTCTCGTGTGACACGCGCCCGCTCGAACAGGAAGCTAGCGGGCAGGGCGGTTGCCGCGACGACCAGACCACGATTGTCCGTCATCCATTGAGCTGCCCCTTTGGCGATCTTCGACTGACCGAGCTTGCTGAGTATCGACATGTCTCTCCTTAGTAGTCAGTGTTCGGCCGATCAAGACACGGCAGGGTAGAACTGTGCGTACCAGCGGCGAAGATGATGAATTGGTCCATCTTCACGCGTCAGCATGGGGTTCTTACGATAGATCTTTCGCTCCCAGATGCCGATGTCCTGCCGCCACTGCGAGACCCAATTTCCAACGATGAACGAAGCCAAGGGCTTGGGCACGTTTGCTCCGCTGAACCAGCGGAAGCGGACGTGCTGGGTCATCGCATCGATCGGCGTGTTGCTCTGGTACAGCACCACGCGGCCGCCCCCTCGATTCAAGGTGAAGTCGAACCGAATGAAACTTCCGGGACCCTCGATGCGAACTTCGGCGTGTGCCCCCGATCCTTTGATGGCTTTGCCTCGAAATTCGAGCTCCGCGTCGTTCCCGAACCAGCACACGTGCTTTTCGGTTTCGTCTCGACGCCAGGTCGCTTCGTGATGGAGGGTCATGCCTGGCACGGGGATCTCGGTCCACGGCAACCGCAGCCGTCCATGGATCGCTGCGAAGTGCTGAAAGTCAGCGCTGTTCTCCAGGAACTCGAGCAAGTGCATGTGCACGAGCCCTGCATCGTGATCTCCCCGCCACATGAGATCGCCATCGTCGATTTCAGGCACGCGCTCCAAGCGGTACGGTGGCTCGGGCGTGGGGCCGTCGCTCGAGGCTTCATGCCGGTGGTAGACGAGCACCCAGCCGTGAAGCTCTTCAACCGCCCAGGACCTCGTACGATGCCGGGGGTCCGGACGGTCTCCGTTGGCTTGACCGACGACGGATCCGTCTCCGCGAATCTTCCAACCGTGGAACGGGCACTCGACGCAATCGCCTCGCACCTTGCCATCGGCGAGGTTGGCACCGAGGTGCGGGCAATAGGCATCGACCGCCTGAGCGTTCCCCGAAGCATCACGAAACACCACCCATTGATTCCCAACGCAATGCACGAACGTCGGTCGGGAGCCGAAGTCGGTCGACCGGCCCACGACGTACCATCCCTCGGGATAGGGCGGCGGATAGCTGGCCTCCCGTGCGGACTCTACCGAAGGATTTAGATCCTTTGGACCGCGTCGTCTCGACAGTGCGTGCAGCGGTGCCCGTACAGCACCGATCATCATTCCGCCGGTCGCCGCGCCAAGAAGAAGTAGTTGGGCGTGAAAATTCCGAGCTCACCGCCGGCGATCAGGGCCTCCGCCGCCGCGCCCAGCATCTTGCTAACCTCCGTCGAGCCCTTTGGCGCGATACGCAGCGCCTCCAGGGTTCGAATCGTGCGGCGAGCCATGAACCGACCCGCGCGGCCGCGTCGAAGGGCGAGCAGGCTCTCGGTTTCGCCTACGAGCGGCAAATACCATGGTGTCGCCGGGTCGCAGGTGCCTGCAGCATCGTGGCTTTCCAAGAGCTCGAAGCCAGCCTCGCTCACGGCCCCGAGCGTTTCGGGAATCGACGCGATGTCTGGGAGACTATCTCCCTCTTCGATACCCTTCTTGGTGCGTTGATGCTCGGCGCTCTGTGGATCGAACTTGCTGGTCATGCACCACTCATACGCCGCGAACAGGCCGCCTGGCTTCAGCGTGCGGTGGATTTCCTTGAACACACCGACTTTGTCAGGCGCGTGGCACGTGGCCTCGAACGCATACGCCGCATCGTACGTTTCGTCCGGGACCTGGAGGTTCATGAAATCGCCTTTGAACGCCGAGCATCGGCCAGCGAGGCCTGCGTCTTCGTTGTACTGCTGCACCTTGGTCAGCTGGTAGTCGTTGTTGTTGACGCCCTGGATCGTCGCGCCCGAAAAACGCGCGATGCTGCGCATCGGCCCGCCCACGCCGCAACCAACGTCGAGCACCTTCATGCCTGGCTTCAGGCCGAGCTTGAGTGCGAATGAATGCTCCGAGCGCGCGAGCGAGGCG
The DNA here is from genome assembly GCA_013002645.1 of Myxococcales bacterium. Taxonomy (GTDB): domain Bacteria; phylum Myxococcota_A; class Polyangia; order Polyangiales; family Houyiibacteriaceae; genus SG8-38. The sequence goes on along the minus strand of JABDJF010000416.1, from coordinate 530 downwards.
TCGAAGGACTCGCCCTCGAACCGCGGCGCAAAGTGAAACGACTTGGCCCATCCATGCTCGTAGAAATCGGTGACGAGATCGTAGTAGTGGTTGATCATCGTCGTGTAGCCAGCTTGGCGCGCCTTGACGTCGCCGCCGTTCGACTCGTCAAAGAAACCCAAGTACTCGTTGATCGCCCCACGCACGCGGCCCTTTGTTCGCTCGTCCGAATAAAACCGATTCACTGCTTGCTCTTGCATGACACCCCTCTTTGAATGAGGCGTTGGCGATATCACGAATTGCGCGCGTCAACATCAAGGAATACCCCTCCACGGACGAGTACGAAGCAGACAATGAGTAAAGTTGCGAACATCGAAACGGTTCACCTCGCCAGCATGACTGCTCAGGCCCGATCACGTACGCTTGGCGCCCCGTGGCTGAGCCGAAAAAAATCTTTCGCGAGCGCTTTTGTGCCATGGAAGTCCCCTGGACACGACGTCACCAAACCGAAAGCAGCCGACGACTGCCATGCCCGAGAATGATCCAAGACC
>JABDJF010000407.1 GCA_013002645.1 Myxococcales bacterium | reverse complement strand
CCCCTAAGCCGATCCGTTCTCCGCTTCTGTTGTTTGTCCGGTACCGGGGCATCGCGCTTTTCGACGGCGGCTCGACGGGGTACTCTCTGGCTCGTGGAGCAGTTGCCGGCGCCCGAGCTTCCTGGGTGGATCGCGAAGGAAGTACCGTTCACTCGATACCGCGTTGCCGTGGGCGACGGGCTGCAGATGCATGTGATGGAGACGGGCCGGGGGAGGCCGGTGCTGATGGTGCACGGCAACCCGACATGGGGCTTCCTCTACCGCAAGGTTGCGATGTGCTTACAGGGGCAGGGGCTTCGGTTGATCATGCCCGACCTGATCGGCTTCGGGTTCAGCGACAAGCCCCGCGACTTCGACCTTCACACCATCCGCAACCACAGCAAGTGGCTAGGCTCGCTCATCGACCAACTCGACCTCCACGAAGTGATTCTCGTTTGCCAAGATTGGGGCGGAGCGCTGGGGACGCATCCGTTCACGACCCGCCAAGATCGCCTCGGGGGGATGGTCGTGCTCAACACGGTCCTCGACGCACCGGCGCCGGGCTTCAAGCCAAGCCTGTTCCACCGCTTCTCGCAACTTCCGCTCGTCAGCGATTTTGCGTTTCGCGTGTTGCCGCTGCCCCAGGCCGCTTTGCACCTGGCGCAAGGAGACAAGTCGAGCATCCGCGGTGACGTGGCGCGCGCCTATCGCTACCCATTTCGAAACATCGCCGACCGAGTGGCCCCTTTGGCGACGGCGCGCATGGCGGTCGATCGCATGGGCCATCCGTCGATACCCGCCCTCGAAGAGTGCGCCGCCCTGGCCGGCAGCTTCGATGGACCGAAGGCAATGGTCTGGGGTCGGCGCGATCCCATTCTTGCGCGTGCGCTGAAGCGCACCAAAGCGCTTTTGGGTGAGCCCCCGGTGACAGAAACGCAGGCGGGGCACTTCTTGCAAGAAGAGGTGCCCGAGGAAATCGCGGCGGCCGTTCTCGACGTCAACGCCCGGCTAAGCCGCGCTTCGGCGCAGGCCGCGCAGAAGCAGGCGTAGCGACGCCGTGAATTGCTCTTCCTGTACGGCTTGCGACGGAATGGTGCCTCCCAACCAGGTCACCAGGCCGAAGTAGTGGATGCTGAAAACCTGCTGCGCAGCGGCCATCGGCTCGATCGACGCGTCGAGCTCTCCACGTCGTTGCGCGTTGCTCACGATGTTGGCGACTCGCTTCAAGAGATTGAACGTCCATGCTGCTGACTCGGCGCGCCGCTGACCGTCCGTGAATAGGAGCTCCTTGACGAACACCCGGCTCAATCGCCGTTCTTTCGCGTAGCAGCGGTTCAACGCCGAGAACACGTGCGTCAGCTCCTTCTCGAGGGTCGACTCCGCCATCGTCGCGAACGCTTCATCGAGCGCCCTGTCGATCTGACCGCGCATCAAATGGATCAACAGGCTGCGTTTCTCAGGGAAGTAGTTGAAGAGTGTTCCCGCGGCGATGTCGGCAGCCTCGGCGATCGACCTGGTCGACGTCGCCTCGAAGCCCCGGCTCGTGAACAGGCTCCAACCCGCATCCTCGATTCGACGCAGAGTTTTCTCTTTGCGCCGCGCTCGACGGTTCATGCCTTCCACGAGAACGACTCTCGTCTCCCGCGAGCTGCCCACCAAGTTTTCCGCATGCGGCAATCGTTTGGCAGCTCACACAATGATCAGATCCCGAGCAGCCGACATCTGTTCACTCTAGGAACGCTGAAGCGACCATGATACACCCACCTACCTTTCCCGATGGTTCATGCACAGGCATACAAAGCCCTAGTTGTAACCCTTTTGGGCATAACCCTTGGCTGTGGCGAGATGCCCAACCCAGCCGACTGGGATGAAGAGATCGGCGCGGTCAGCGCGAACGTGGTCGGAGGTTGGGCGGCCACCGACCAGCAGATCTTCGCCACGGTCGAAATCCGGCACGCGGGCGCCCCTGTGGGCTTCTGCTCCGGCGCGCTGATTTCGCCGCTCGTCGTTGCGACAGCCGCTCACTGCGCTGTGGTCGAGCCCGAAGTCAATGCCGTTCGAGCCGCGGCGCCGGGCACACTCGAGGTAGTCGCCGGCCATCTTGCGAGCCGCGCTGCAGACGCTGGCATGGTCCGCCCCGTGCAAGACGTGCGTGTCCACGAAGGGTACGACCATGACTTCATCATGGGACGAAACCGCAGC
>JABDJF010000395.1 GCA_013002645.1 Myxococcales bacterium | reverse complement strand
CCCGGGGGATGACCCGCGCTGGATTGACTGGCGCGCCTACGCCCGGTCGGACCGCTACACGATCAAGCACTTCGAGCACGAGACCCAACTTCGTGGAACCCTGGCGCTCGACATCTCGCCTTCGATGCACTGGGGAAGCGACGATGTCAGCAAGATCGATCACGCGGCGACGCTCCTCGGGGCCGTCGCCTACCTCTTGACGCGCCAGGGCGACGCCGTCTCGCTGGTGACCTTCGACGAAGAGATCCGCGATCGATTGCCGGCACGTTCGGGGCCTGCTCACCTCGACTACCTGATGCGCATGCTCGCCGAGCCGACGCCATCGAGCGGGCAGACCGCCCTTCATATCTCTCTCGACAAATTGATCGAGCACGCCGGTCGCATGGGGCTCGTCGTCATCGCGAGCGACTTACTGGACCTCGAGAAGGCGGCGCTCGATCCGATCGCCCGAATCGAGGCACGGGGCCACCAGACCATCGTGCTACACGTCATGGATCCCGCCGAGCTCGAGCTTCCGTACGAGCAGCCGTTGCATTTTGAAGGCCTCGAAGGCGAGCTGCCCGTCGAAGTCGACCCGAAGGGCCTTCGCCGGCAGTACCGGGAGGCGATCGATGCCTTCGTCGAGTCCTGTCAGCGGCGTGTGGTCGCGGCGGGCGCAAGGTATCTACTAGCGAGGACCGACACTCCGCCGGAGCACACGCTGCTCCAGCTCTTGCGGGACGGCTGAGTCATGGGCTTTGGTCTGCCATGGGCACTCGCCGGGCTCGTCGCCGTTTCGATTCCAATCCTCGCTCACCTGCTGCGGCGGCAAAAGCTTCCGAGGCAAACGCTGCCGACTATCGCGTTTCTTCACCGCATTCATGCGACGCGTGCTGCGCGGCTCCGGGTGGTGGACATGCTGCTGCTGATCGCGCGCGCGTTGCTCATCGCTGCGCTGGTCCTCGTCGCGGCCGCGCCCTATCGCGTCGTGCAATCAAATCTCCTGGACCGTCAGCATGCGCTTGCCATCGTCCTCGACGACTCGATGTCGATGGCCGCGATTCACGAGGGTAAGACGCTCATCGAACGAGCGGCCGAGCTCTCGGCTGAGCAGGTGAAGAATCTCCCAGAAGGCTCGGAGGTTTCGGTCGTCTTATCCGGGAAATCACCCCGTGTCTGGGTCCGCCGACGCTCGGATCTCGAGATGGTCGAGACGGTATTCAGCGAGATCGATCGTCGCTCCACGCGCGGCGGCGCCATGTGCGACGCCGTTCGAGACGCGGTGGAGCTTCTGCTCGAGAGCGAGCTTCCGGATCGGCGCTTGCTCGTCTTCTCCGATTTTGCCGCGGGCGCGCGTGCCGAAACCTGTGAATGGCCGACCCGCGGCATTCGCGTCGCCTTCGAGACCGTTGCCACGCCCAACCCGGACAACCGTCGCATCGCGTCGGTCGAGGTACTCGGAGAGCCCGATGCCCCGGACGGCATGCGGCTCGACGTGCGGATTGCCGGGACGTCGACCCAGTCGCAGCAGACTGTCCGAATGAGGCAGAAGGGTCAGGAGACACAAAGGGCCGCGGTGCAGCGCACCGCCGAAGGCGCAGAGGCGTCGCTGTCCATCGCGCCGGGCTCGGGTGATGCGGTCGTCGAGCTGCGGCTCGACCCCGACGACGTCCTTCCCGCGGACAACATTCGCGGTGTCTTGCTGGGGTCCGACACGGTGCATGTGCTGCTCGTCGACGGCGACCCGCATCCCGATCCGCGCAAGAGAGAGACGGCGTTCTTGAGTCACGCGCTCGGCGTCGCACCGCGCATCGGGCGCTCCTTTGCAGTCGAAACCCTCGACGCCCAAGACCTCTCCGAAAGCGCGATCATCCGTTCCGACGTGGTCGTCATGGCGAACGCCACCCTCGATGAGAAGTGGCTCCCGCTCATCCGACGCTTCGTCGGAGGCGGCGGGAGCCTTTGGATTACCGCAGGTGATCGGGTCAATCCGAGGGCATACGGGAGCGTCCTGCGCGAGCTTCTTCCGGGTCGGTACACCGCGACCCGCATGGAAGCGCGGCCCCTGTCTCTTCGTTCCAAAGTCCTTCCCGAGCTCGATCAAGCCAAGGTACGTGGCCGGACGCCGATCGCCGAGGCCTCTCTCGATGCGGTGGTCACCGCCCGCTTCAGCGATGGCGCTCCCGCCATGTTGGAGCATCGCTACAGAAACGGCCGCGTGGCAATGATGGCGACCAGCATCGACGACGCGTGGACCGACTTGCCCTACCAGCCCGTATTCGTCCCGTTCGTGCTCGACACACTGCTCCGGCTGGCGGGTCGCACCGAGCATTCCGTCGAACCCCATGGCTCCGTGTCGCTTCCAGGGTCGACTCAGAGCCAGCGCATCCAGGTGGTGACGCCGACGGGCCGGACGGTCGATCTCGGGGAGGCCGACCGCGTGGCGTTTCGGGACACCGGCGAGATTGGGGCCTATCGAGTGCTCGTGAACGGCGTCAACGGAGCCCGCTTTGCGTTCGTCGTCGATGCGCCACCCGGCGAGAGCGACCTGGTCCCGAGGGGTACTCCCGAGGTCGAGAGCCGTTTCGAAACCGTGACGCTCGACGCTTCGAGCGGTGTCGAGCAACCGCTGGCACCCTGGCTCCTGACACTGGTCGTCGCTCTGCTGTTCGGCGAGCTCTGGCTGCGTCAGGTTCGACGGAGGTGAACCACGCGCTCGATACGGTTGAGGTCCCGGTGAACCGCGACCGGCTGCCAAGCGGTGCTCGCAGAAGCGAAATCCGCTGCGGAAGCGGCCTGCCCCGCACCGACTTCGATCAGCAGTTGCGCGCTCGCCGCCGTGACGGCCTGCGTCGCCAGCATCAATGCCCGGATGATGTCGAGCCCATCTTCGCCGGCCTCGAGCGCCCCACAGGGCTCATGCTCTCGCACCTCGGCCTGCAACGATGCCATCTCGGATCGCGCGATGTAGGGCGGGTTCGACACGATCACGTCGTAGTGCTCGTTGCCGCTCAGCAGGTTGGCGCGCTCGAATCGGATCCGATCCAATACGCCAAGCCGTTCGGCGTTGTCGGCGGCCACGTTCAGCGCTTCTTGAGAGATGTCGGTCGCAGTCACCGTCGCAAGCGGCCGCTCGGCGGCGATGGTCACCGCAATGGCTCCGCTGCCGGTTCCGATGTCGAGCACCCGGCAGGGCCGATCGCTTGGGATGCAGTCGAGGGCGTGGTCGACGAGGGTTTCGGTATCGGGCCGCGGAATCAGCACGTCGCAGGTCACGCGGAAGCGTCTGCCGTAGAAGTCGCGGTGCCCGAGGATGTAGGCGACCGGTTCGCGTTCCCTGCGGCGTGCCACTAGGGGACGAATCGAGCTTCGTTCACCGTCCACCAAGGGCCGATGGAGGTCGAGATAGAGCCCGACCCGGTCGGTCCCGAGCGCTTCGGCGACGAGTAGCTCCGCATCGAGGCGCGGGCTTTCGATGCCACGTCCGGCGAAATCCTTCGTGGCCCAGTCGAGGACTTCGCGGATGGTCCAGGTTCGAGCGGTCAAGAGCCCTCAGCGCGTGCGAACGCGCATCTTCTGTTTGGGCAGCGCGCCGGCGCTCGCCAGCACCTGCTTGGCAAGACGACTGAGCTCGGGACGCGTCCCCTTTTGAATGAACGCGGCGACCATGTTTGGATCGACTTCGAGCAGCTGGTCCATCGCCTCGCGCGCACGTCCGCGTTTCTTCGTCGCCGTATACGTATAGACCTGCGCGCGAAGGAGCATCCCCGAAACCTGTCCGAACTC
>JABDJF010000364.1 GCA_013002645.1 Myxococcales bacterium | reverse complement strand
TATTCTGATCGATGTCCGGGAACAGGAGCCGCTGACTTGCAGGCTTCGAGAAGTCGTATGGAACCGCCGAGCAAGCCACCTCGTAGGCCATGCGCTGGGCGAGGCTCGCCATGACGCCGTTGGGCTCGGTGACGCGTTGAGTCACCAGATCTGAATCGATGCCTCCATAGAAGATGCGGTATTGGTCGAGCAGGTAGTCGGACCGGTTCGGGTTGGATCGCCAACGAACGCCGGTGGTCGCTTCGATCTTGCGGTTCAGATGCTCCGGTGTCAGCAGTCGCGCCGTGCCAAAGGTCGAAAGCTCTTTTTCGAGGTCGCTGGTGAGCGGGGTCGCGTTCTTGGCGCGGAAGTACGGGCTCAGGACGATTTCGCGTACCAGCACCTTGAAGTTGTACGCGCTGTCGATGAAGCGCTGCTGAATCGTGCGCAAGACCTGCTGCTGCACGTTGTACGCGCGCTGGAGGGCCGGATCGACGGTCGGGTCGATGTTTGGAATGTCATCCGGAAGCGGCGGAGGAGGTGGAGGAGGTGTCGACCCACCGACGCCGCCCATGCCACCGACGCCCGGGTCGCCGCCCATGCCACCGACACCGGGGTCACCGCCCATGCCACCGACACCGGGGTCGCCGCCCATGCCGCCGACACCGGGGTCGCCGCCCATGCCGCCGACACCGGGGTCGCCGCCCATGCCACCGACACCGGGATCGCCGCCGGCACCGCCTGCGCCATCGCTTCCGCCCATGCCGCTCATGTCAGGCGGAGTCGGGATCGTGACGTCGAGAATCTCTTGGCCCGTCAGCCCTTCGAAGACCGTCTTCACCGTCGCCTGCGCGAATCTCGGGTTCTGCGCGATGCGTTGGGCGAACCACTGAAGCGCGTTCCTCCGGTTTTGGTCCGGCAGCGCTTCGCCGTTGAAGCCTGGGGGCAGAATGTAGTCTGGCCCGAACCATTCGCCTTCGCCGCTGTATTCGCCGTTCTCGTTCCAGTTCATGAAAAGGCCGGCAACCGGGTCCATCGTCGTATGACAGACCGTGCAGTCCGGGTTGTTCAGCGTTGGGTTCTCGCCAAAGTCGCTGCTCGCATCGACAGGGCGATTTCCAAACTGATTGATGTCGATGTCGAGAAAGAAGGAATACGCCATGCGCGAACGATGTCGGTTGATGTTCGTATCGCTCGTTGGAAAACGGTTGAGGAACATCGCTGACGTGAGAATGCCGGCATGGGGAATGCCCGGCACGTAGATCTCTTGAAAGCTTTCCGGATTGTCGCCGAGCCCGACTGGGATGTCTGGAAGTCCGATCATCGAAAACGCCGAGAACGTGTTCGCCATCGTGTAATCCGCGGTCAGGATCTCGGTGAACGGACGTTCGGCATAGATGACGTGCGCGATCAGCTCGAGGGGCTCGCGCGCCAACGAGTCGTTGGTCATCAGCGCCGTGTCGTCATCGTCTGGAAATCTGTTCTCGAACCAGCGGAGATTCGGCCACTCCTCTTCGTCGAGCAGCTCGATCGCGTTTTCCCGGCCGAGGTACTTGTCGGTCAAGAAATGATCGTTGTAGAGCTCGATCATACGCTGGGTGAAACCAGGGTCGCGCATCATCTCCGCGAGCGACGCTTCGAGCCCAAGCTGACCGTGCACCTCGGCGACAGCTCGCTGCGACTCGGTGGGAAGCTTACCCGTGAGCTCGAGGCTCGCCTTGCGCAGCGTCTCGGTCCAGCTCAGTAGCTCGAGCTGTCCCTCGTACGGGTTGGCAAAGCCGTCCGATCGCGGGCAGGCGTCCATGTATAGAGTTGAGCAGCCCCCAAAGAGGGTGGGATCTTCCTTGCAGCCCGATACGGTGAGCACCGAACCGAGCAACAGGATCGCCAATCCGCCCATGAGGCTGCCGTGGATGCAAGTCTGGCTCATCTGCACAAACGTCAGCCTAACACGCCAGAAAGCACCCTGCAGGACTAAATTAAATCTGTAATACACTGGAATACAGTCGATTTATGCACCTTAAGGGTCAAATTATTTCGTGATCGGGCTTGCATCTTCTTCATAGTTTGCAAAGATCAAAGAAGAAAGTGAGGGCGAATTTTTCCTTTGGAGAAGTGAATTTTTTCCCCATCATTGGAGCCTCAACGTAAATTTTTGACAGGAGTGATAGCAGAAATGTCTTACAAACGGACGAATTGGGTGAGATTCATGGTCTTGGTGGCCTGTGCTTTGGGTCTCGTCGCCTGCGGGGACAGCGAGCCGGCGGCCTCAGGCCCCCGCGCACTTGTCTTTTGCAACAACCCCGATGCCGCGGCGCCCTCGTGTTCGCTCGCTGGATTCTCCATGGCGGACGATTCGGCGATTCGCGGCAAGCTCGATGGTTGCGCGGTCGCGGGCTGTCATGGTGCGGGGGCGACGACATTCCGCATGGACCTCGCCACGGCATCCTTGGAGGCGGCCTTGGCTCCGCTCGCGAATCAGCTCGGTGTCAACGGGAACCCCCTCGT
>JABDJF010000348.1 GCA_013002645.1 Myxococcales bacterium | reverse complement strand
CACTATCTTCGGCGCATCCCCCCGCCTTCCTCGACCAAGCTGGAGTCGGACCTCCTCGAGCTCGACGTATCGAACTCGGTCGACGAGAATCGCACCTTGACGGTCGTCTCGACGCGCCCGCTCTCGGACGAGCCCTGGGCCGAGCTCGAACCCGGGGAGATGCGGGTCATCAGCCGCGGTCAGCTCATCAGAACCGGGGAGGCGACTCGGCCGCAGCCGTCGAGGCACCCGGCGCCAGCGGCAGTCCCGGGCAGGGTGCAGGCCGGGCTGGACACCGCGCGCGTACAGGTGGCGTCGGCCCCGAGCTCTTCGGGTTCGATGCCTGCGCCTGCCTTGCCGCCGCTGGTCGCCCAGAAGGGCAACTGGCACACCTACGACATCACGCACGAAACGGTGTATCGCTACGAAACGCCCGTCGAAACCTCCTCGCACACCGTGCGCCTTCAACCCGTCCGCGATCTCACCCAGGACGTGCTCGAATACAAGCTCGAGATCTCGCCGCCGGGGCAGGCGTATTCCTATGAAGACGTGTTCGGCAACCACGTGCTGAGCTTTCAGATCAGCCAGCCTTACACCGAGCTTTGGGTGCGAGCGTATTCGAAGGTTCGGGCCTTTCACGTCAATACGCACTCCTCGCTGCGAAGCACGAGAATCCCGCTCGTGTGGATGCCTTGGCAGCGCCAGATGATGAATCCTTTCTTGCTGCCGCCCGAGCTTCCCGAAACCGAGCTCCGCGAGCTCTCCGGGTTTGGGATGAGCTTTGCGGCGCGCCGCTCTTTCGACCTTCTCGAGACGCTCATCGATCTCAACGAAGCGCTGCACCGCGACTTCAAGTACATCCCCGGGGCGACCACGCTGGAGACTTCGCCGTTCGACGTCTTTCAAGAACGTCGGGGCGTCTGTCAGGACTTCGCGAACCTCTTCATTTGCCTCGCTCGCTTGCTCGGTGTGCCGGCTCGCTATCGAGTCGGGTACATTCACACCGGCGCGGCCTATCACAATCAAATTCAGTCGGAAGCCTCACATGCCTGGGCAGAGGTTTACTTGCCCTCGGTGGGCTGGCGGGGCTTCGACCCGACCAACGGCTGCCTGGTCGACCTCGATCACATTCGAGTCGCCACGGGGCGCAACTACCGCGACGCTACGCCGACGGCGGGAACGCTCTACGCCGGAGGCCATGGAGAGACTCGAAGTTTCGGTGCAGGTCACACGGACAGATGAGGTGCCACCGGCCGAAGCGCAGGAGACGCAACAGGCGCAGCAATAGAGCCCTTCCGAAGAAGGGCGCGCCACTCTTCAGCGCTGTGTGAGCAGGGGCGCGTGCTTTCGTAGAACTCCCGGAACGTTTGCAGAAAGCGTGCGGGCTGGTTCTGGTGGGGGAAGTGCCCCGTATTCGAAAACACCTCGAGTTTGCTCTCCGGCATCGCGGCGTGGACTTGGTAGGCGTGGGCGACCGGGATTACGCCATCGCGTTCGCCCCAGACCAACAGCGTCGGCATGTCTCTCGCGAGGTAGCAGCGGTCGAGCATGGTGATCGCCTGGCCGCGCCAATCGATCGCCGCACGGAGCGTACGCACGAATGCTCTTCGCGACGCTGCGTCTGGAAGCGCATCGAAGACGCGGGTCAGTTGCTCGGAGTCGTAGCCTATTTTGGTTTTGAGGCCTCTCAGGACCCTGAACCCAAGCTGGCCGAGCGCGCGCGCGCCAGGGGCTCCGAGAAGCGGCAGGACGAGATCTGCATTCGGCGCGGCGACGAATCGCAGCATTGGATGCACTTCGTGGCTGACCCCGCCGGTGCTGATCAGCACGAGCCGCTCGCAGCGCTCCGGGAACTGATAGGCGAACTGCATCGCGACGCCGCCGCCGAGGGAATGCCCGACGACGGTGACGCGGTCGATGTCGAGCACGCTCAGCAGGTCGCGCATCGCATTGGCGTAGGCGCCGATCGAGTAGTCTGCGCGCGGCTTGTCCGACTCCCCATGGCCGAGCAGGTCGGGTGCGATGACGGTGTGGTTGCGCGCGAGGGTCGGGATCAAGTCGCGCCAGCTCTCAGAGCTGTCGCCGATACCGTGGATCAACAGCACTGCGGGCCCCTGGCCGGCGAGCACGAACGCACGTCGATACCCGTGGATGGTTCGATACCGAATGCTCTCGGAAGCTGTCGTTTGGGCCGCTCGGAGCTGGGCGGGAAAACGAATGACGTTCCTCACGATACGCCGAGAGTATCCTCGCTGGGGTTGCTTGGCACGTCCGCGCAGCGCCGGCGGGACGATGTTGCCGGGCAGACATGCCGAGGAAACGAAATAGAAATCACACTCCCGGTGTAAACCTGCTACTCCAGATGCGATGAAGATCGCGGTCGACCATCTGACCGAGTATCGGTACGAGCGTCCGGTGGGATTTGGCGAGCACTCGCTGTATCTGCGACCGCGCGAAAGCCAGACCGTTCACGTTGCGTCGTTCTCGCTCGACTGCGCGCCCCTGGCCAAAATCCGGTGGATGCGCGACTGCTTCAACAACGTCGTCGCCGTGGCGAGCTTCGGTCGAGCCGAGGCGTCCTTGCTCTCCTTT
>JABDJF010000315.1 GCA_013002645.1 Myxococcales bacterium | reverse complement strand
CAGGGGTTGGTCCAGACCAAGGGTTCCCCGACCTCGACGCAGGCCTGCGCGCCGACCTGTGCGCCGCCGCCAGTCGTCATTTGGCAGTAGGCGGAGGCGTCTTTTGCCGCAAAGGAAGCCATCATCGCGAGCCCAAATGCAATGGCCCAGGAAAAGAAGTGCAGGCTGCGACGATTCATCGGCGCCCCGCCTGCTTCGCGGCGATCTGCCGTAGCCTGGAGAGGAACGCGTCGAGGCGTTCCGGCTCTGGCAGTGCGCCGAAGTTCCGCTTCAAGCGCCCTTCGCGGTCCTGGCGAACGAGCAACAGACCTTCGCGGCTTTGCCGGACGGTGTCGAGGCCTTTCTCCCTGCGCACGCGCATCACGCCTTGCCCCATGCCGACCGTTCGGAACGCGGCGTGCGGCCCGCCGCCATGGACGAACACCAGCACTCGCTCGCCTACCTGAAACGACGCTTCGCCTTCGACGCGCATCCCGATTTCGCCGATTTGGCCGCCCATCGTCTCGACGATCACCTCGTCCTCGTCGGGAGCATTGCCGCGAATCTCGCGCTCGACCCCGATCCTGTGCCAGGTCCAGATCTGCCCATCTCGCCTCAGAAACGACTCGGAGAACAGAACGCGGCCTAGGACGATACGGTCGGCCTCGGCGGCCAGCTCCTCGAGCTCGAGCCCTTGGACGACGGAACCGCCGGCGGGGGCCGCGAAGAGCAGAGCGGCTGCAATCGGGCCCAATAATGGATGGAGTAACCGGAATCTAAGCATTTCCTAATGCTGGGGGCCTCCGACCGCTCCGTCAAGCGTTCTGCCCTACACGATCTCGATTGACAGTTTCCCCTAGATTTTCGTACACCTCGCTTCATGTATCAGGATCCCTTGTCTCGTCGGCTCCGGTCGGCGATTGGCGTGATCTGCATCGTTGCCCTCGGCGGCTGCGACGTTGCCAAGTTCACCGCCGACTCGACGGCGGGCCTGTTCACCCGGGCCGCTCCCGCGTTCGAATCCTACTGGGACTACGACCTGGCGGGCGAGGCGCTGCCGGCGACCGTCGTGCAGTTTGAAGGGATCCTGCGCGTCGTTCCGGACAACGAGGCGATCTTGGCGCAGCTCGCGCAGGCCTACGTAGCGTACGCCTATGGCTGGGTGGAGGCCGACGTCGAGGAGCTCGAGTTCGAGAGCGAGTACGAAGAAGCGGACATTCAACGGCAGCGCGCGCGTATCATGTACTTGCGGGCGCTCGACCTGACTCGGCACTGGGTTCGGCTCTACAACCCGGATGTCGACCTCGCCGTTCGCGGTACCGTCGAGGACCTCGAGTCCTGGCTCCAGGAGGCATTTGTAGAAAAGGCCGATGCCGAGATGTTGCTCTGGCATGGATACGCTTGGGGCTCCTACATCAACACCGCGAAGGACGACATGGAGGCGGTCGCGGACCTGGAGTATGCAAAGGCGTTCGTCGTGCGCTCAATCGAGCTCGACCCAGACTACTACAACGCTGCTGGCTACACGTTCATGGGCGTGGCGACTGCGTCGGAGATGGCCGGCGATATGGAAGTGGCCAAAGTCTACTTCGAGAAAGCGCTGGCCCGCACCGAGCGGCGCGCGCTTCAGATCCAGCTGAACATGGCCCGCTACTATGCCGTCAAGGAAGGTGATCGGAAGCTCTTCGACAAGCTCCTGACCGAGGTGATGGACGCCGAGGATCCGCTACCCGAGGCGCGGCTGGCCAATCGAATGGCTCGCGTTCGCGCCGCCCTTTACATCGAGAATGCGGACCAACTTTTTTAGTGATCCCGGCCACTACCGAAGTTACTCTGCGTAGCTCCGGCGTTTCGAACGAAGCGGCTGCGAAGAGGCACCAGTGAAGTATATCCGGCGTTTAGACAGAGGGCTCGCGCGTGGCGAGGCAGCGATAGCGGCTGCCGTGCTTCTGATCATGATCCTGGTAGCCGCCACCCAAGCGGCGCTTCGCAATCTGACCAATCTCGATTTCGAATGGGCCAACCTCGTTCTCGAACGGATGGATTGGGCCGATTCGTTTCTGCAGAAGGGGACGCTCTGGCTCGCCTTCTTTGGAGCTTCTCTTTCCACGTTTGACGAAAAGCACATCGCCATCGACGTGCTCCCTCGACTCGCGCCGCCCCGTATCAAGCAGTTGCTCCGGGCCATCGTCTGCACCTTCTCAGCGATCACTTGCTTTTATCTCGGCCGCGTCTTCTGGCTTTCGGTGCTCAACAATGCCCAGGAGATTCCGCTCGAGTACTCCGTGCTCGGGCCCACCGACGACATGGTCCATATCTGCGATGCGCCCATCGAGATCCTGATCGATGCAGGGCTTACGCGGCCAGATTTGTTTTGCGGGCTCAGGAGCGCGCTCGAGGTGTTTGGCGCCACGATGTCGACACCCGACGTCGCCCTGCAGCTCATCGTTCCCGCCATGTTCATCTTCATGGCGGCGCGATTCCTGAGTCGTGCCATTGCGGCCAGCGTCGCGTTCGCGACCAATCGCCTCCCCGCAGACCCGGAAGGGGAGGGCTGAGCGATGGACGGTATTTGGATCGTCATCCTCATCGTGCTCGCGATTCTCGGCGCGCCTCTCTTCGCCATCTTTGGCGCGGCAGCGATGCTGCTGTTCGGAGCCCTTCCCGACACGAGCATCACGGGCACCGCGAACGACGTCTTCAGTGAGAAGTTCGCCGACTCGCCGCTCCTGGTGACGATTCCCTTGTTTACCTTTGCCGGCTATTTGTTGGCGGAAAGCGGCACGCCGCAGCGCTTGGTCAAGGTGTCACGTGCCTGGCTCGGCTGGATGCCGGGCGGCCTCGCGATCGTGTGCC
>JABDJF010000260.1 GCA_013002645.1 Myxococcales bacterium | reverse complement strand
GGTGAATCGTGATCGGCCGAAGTGCCGAAATGGGATGGTTTTGGCCGGTTTGGGATGGGATTTGGGATGGGATTCGACGAGGCTCCTGTAACCCCCCTTTTGGGACCAGTGGTCCCGAAAGACATCGAGCTCTTCGCTCGGCGCGCATTGGCCGATCCGCATGCGTCCGACCGTGAGCTGAGCCTTGCCACATGGATTCTTACAGGCCTTGCGAGATGAGTAACGGACAGGGCAAACCGACGTGAGTTATGTCGCGTGTGCACACTACCCACTCAACAATCCACGAGTGTTCTCAACGCCGTCGCAAATGCGCCACCGTGACTCCAGAATGTTTATGAACGCAGCAGGGAGGAGTCGCCTCGGCCAAAATCATGCCCGTATTCAACTGAGCGGTCGCCACTGCCATTCCTCCCCCCTCTGGACGATATGGCCGAGGCCTGGAAAGGAGAAATGAAACGCAAACACCAGGGCCCCCTCGATTACCGCCCTTTCCATAAGACGACGCTTACTGGCCAGGGCTTGTTCGGGCGCGAGGTCAAAGACGGAGTACCAATCGGGCTGTTCCAAATGGATGGGATGGATCGCCGCGTCGGAGAAGCACAACAGGTTTTCGCCCTCTGAGGAAATGGCTACTGCCATGTGACCTGGTGTGTGCCCAGGAGCAGAGACGGCGTTGATACCAGGGACGATTTCCGATTCCTGCTCAACCAGATCAACCTGACCTTCGATGGGCGGGAGATTATTGCGTGCGAATGTGACCAGCAGTTGTTTGATCTGTTCGTCAACCTGCATCTGCGATAGGTCGGGCTTTGACATCCAGAAATCCCATTCGTCTTTCCACATGACGTAGCGGGCGTTCTTGAAAGCTGGCTTGCCCTCACTATCGATATTCCCACCGATGTGGTCTGGATGACCGTGCGTGACGATGACGACATCAATATCCTCGGGGCGAATTCCCCCGGCTTGCAGGTTTTCAATCAGGTTACCAGTGGTTGGCGCCATACCATCTGCACCTGTGTCCACAAGCACCCGGTGTTGCCCCGTGTAGATCACTAGGCTGGGGTATGGGCTGACATAATGTTCCCACTGCCTCAAATCGAGATTGTGTTCGCCTAGCACCTGCTCGAGGCGCTCTTTGGGGGCGTTGGCAAAGAATATCTCGGCAGGATGAGGATAGGCGAAGGTACCATCGTTGACGACCATACATTCGAACCTCCCTAACTTGAAACGATGACTTCTATTATTCATGGTAATCCTGCTTGTGTGTGGATCTGCGAGGGTGAAGATTCGTTCGTCCATCAGCCCAAGCGCCGGCGCGATACTGCTCAGCCTGCCAACGGGCATATTCGAAGATGCCGGCAACCTGCTCGTTTTGTAGAGGCTCGACGATCTCAGCCACTTCTACAACAACCACTTCCCGATCAGCACGTGCCCGCTCTCGTTGCCGCACGAGTCGAATCGCGCGGGCGTCGCGCTGGGCGGCGCGGCTGGCGACGAAATGGCGCCAGGTGCCGGGGTGCCAGGTCAAATGCTCGGGCCACGGCGTTCGGCGCGTAATGCGTAGACGTGACCCCCTAACTGTCTTGAGAATCGCCCGTCGGTGGGATATCGTCGTCGGCCGCACGATGCCCCCCTGTAGATGTATGAGCGATAAGGAAAGAAGAGAGCAATGAATCTCGTAATTGGAGCGACGGGTCTTCTTGGAGCTGACGTTTGTATGAAGCTCAATAAGGCCGGGCATCCGGTCAAAGCCATGGTCAGGAAAGATTCCGATCCAGAGAAAGTAAAGAAGCTGACGGACGAGGGTATCGACACCGTTGTCGCCGACCTCAAGGACGAAGCGTCTCTTTTGGCGGCCATGGACGGGGTCAAGACCGTTATCTCGACGGCTTCCTCGACTTTCTCGCGCCGCGAAGGTGACACGATTGAGAGTGTAGACAAAGTAGGGCAGATCAACGCCGTCGACGCAGCCAAGAAGTCGGGTGTGGATCGGTTCATCTTTATCTCGTTCCGCGATGACCCGAGTGTTCGGTATGCTCTCACCGAGGCGAAGCGCGCAGTCGAAGACCGGCTCAAGAACAGCGGCATTGGCTATACGATCATCCAGGCTAGCTGGTTCATGGAGATTTGGCTCAGCGCCGCAATCGGCTTTGACTTCGAGAACGCCAAGGCTCGACTCTACGGGGACGGCTCGAACCCCGTGAGCTACGTGTCGTTTGCCAATGTGGGCGATATGGTTGTTGCTGCGGTTCAAAATGACGCTTCCCACAACAAAGTCATCCAGTTCGGAGGCCGAGAGAAACTGGCGCCAAACGATGTGGTCAAGATCTTCGAAGAAGTGACTGGCAAGCAGTTTGAAGTGGAACACGTTTCCGAGGCCGACCTTGAAGAACAGCGCTCGGCGGCCTCCGACCCGCTTCAACAGTCCTTCGCGGGATTGATGCTGCAATGTGCCCACGGAGATCCGATCGACATGGATGCAACCATCAGGACGTACGGCCTTTCGATGATCTCCGTCAGGGACTACGCAAAGGCCGTAGCTTCCTGATCGCGCGAACTTCTGACTTGTAATCGACAAACCACGCTGCGGCCGCGAGCGCGACGTACGAGTTGAGCGTCATCACGCCGAGCTCGGACGGGGCGCTCGGGAGTGGGAGGATCAAGCTGGTGTACTGGATTCCGAGTAGAACGACCGCGAACAGAACCTAGTAACTACAAACGGCCTGACCAACACGTTGCGGGCGGTCTCCTCGTCCATGTCCTCGAACGCCCCGCGGCCCATCACGTCCTGCGTGCGGCTGTACTCGAACAAGTTGAATTGAATGTCGCGTAGGTTGCTCTTGTAGTGGACCATGAAACTCCTCGGTCGGCTCTGTGCGACACCATCAATGCGCGTGCTATTGGGTGCCCATGCGGATTCGGAAAGCGAACCAGGAGGACACTCCCCTAGTCATCGACGCATTAACGGATGCATTCCAGGAAGACCCCATCATGAAGTGGGTGTCGCCGAAGACGAGCTACCCAGGGTTTGCCTTTGAGCTCACCGTCCCGTCCTGCCTGGCGCATCAGTACACCTACGTCGCTGAAGACGGCAGCGGCGCAGCGTCATGGCTGCCTCCAGGGACCGAACTCGACTCCCCAATCAGCGTCGGTGTGCTCGCAAAAGGGCTCCTCGAGTTCGGCCCACGAAGTCTCTTGCGCGCTGTCTCCTTGCTCAGCACGATGGAGAAGCACCATCCCCAGGAGCCGCACTACTACTTGTTCACGATTGGCACGCGAAGGGAGGCAAGAGGCCTCGGAGTGGGCTCGGCGCTCATGCGCGAAGTGCTCGTCAAGTGCGACGCGGAACAAATGCCCGCGTACCTCGAAAGCTCCAACCGTGAGAACGTGCCCTACTATCGCCGACACGGATTCGAGGTACGAGACGAGCTACAGATCGGAAAAGGTGGACCAACCATGTGGTTGATGTGGCGCCCACCGCCAAACCGTGTAGCGCCGCCGCGCGACTTCTAGCCCCGTGCGCTTACGCGACCGCACCGCAGTGACACCCTCGCGAACGTCGGCGGCGGGATCCGTCATCATTTGACCACGATGCCTGGCTCCCCAGATTTGCCATCTTCAGCCACGCCGGATTCTTAGCACGTCGATCGTGATAAGGTCGCCCAGTGTTTCTTGGACACTACGGGCCGAGTTTCGGGCTTCGTTACGCTTCGGGCGGCGTTCCCCTATGGGTCTTGTTCTTGGCCGCGCAGTTCGTGGACATCGTTTGGTCGGTCTTGGTGATCACCGGGGTCGAGAAAGTCAGGATCACGCCGGGTTTCACAGCGTCGAGCCCGCTCGATCTCTACTACATGCCGTACACGCACAGCTTGGCGGCCTCCGTGGTGTGGGTGCTGGTTCTCGGTTGGTTGGCGAGCCTCGTCTGGAGCCGGCGTGGCGGAGTCGTCGTCGGCGTGTGCGTGCTCTCTCATTGGGTCCTCGACCTGCTGGTGCACGTCACAGACCTCCCGCTTTGGGGGGACGTGCACAAAGTCGGTTTCGGTCTGTGGGATCGTCCGGTCATCGCCTTCGTGCTCGAGACCGCTGTCTTGTTCATCGGTGCCGCCATCTACGCGAAGCATGCGCGCAGCAAGCTTGCGATTTGGATCTTTGCGATCGTCCTGCTGGCAATTCAGATGACTAACTTCGTGATGCCTCCCCCCGAAGAGTCGTCCCAACTCGCGATGATGGCTCTGTCGTCGTACATCTTGTTCGCCGCCGCGGCGGGCTTCGTAGAGAAGAAGTGGGGACAGTCAGCAAGCGCCTAGTGAAGCCACATCTTCCACACGGGAACCAGGCTCATCACTACGTCACCGCCGAGACCAACTACTTCTTTCAACAGCAAGTCCCGAGGACTTCCCGTGCAGGTGAGATAGTTGCCATCCCGATGTTCGGCCGGCTGCAGCATCGCTACACCCGACGCGCAGCCTGAGCGAGAGTTTTGGTCCCACACGGCGTCGGGCATGAGCGTCGCTGCGGGCACTGTGCGGAGCTCAGGCAAATGCCGTCTTTGGCTTGCGCGTTCTTGCCGTCACCAACGCACGTGAGGGGTCGCGCTCCGTCCGCTTGGCCGCCTTCGCGATCACGCCGGCTGTGATCTCGCGACGGATGACATTCTGAGGAATGACAGGTGAAAACCCCAACGCTTTCGAGACACCTTCTGGATGACCGCGGCGCAACAACTGCGCATTCGAAACTGTGCCAGACACGTTGATCTGGCGACTTCGAGTTGCTCGGAATTTCGGCGTGTTTTCGGGGATTGTGGCCTGTCTCACGGAAGAACACGTCGCGCCGGTGCGTCCGTGAAGAAATGCCGCCATGCCTCCGGGCAGGGCGAGTAGGAAACGAGGGAACTGCTATGAAACTCGCCATCATTCATGTGTTCGTTCTTGGCGCAGTCGTGCTAGGCATTTGCACCCCCGCTGACGCCGAACTCTATGAAATGGAGTACGGCGTAGGCCATCGAGATGACTACATTGTGGTGGAGCGAAGTGGCACAACCCTCATCGAGGAGCCGGCTCCGCGAGTCGTAGTCGTTCACGCGCCGCCGCCTCCTCCACGACGCGTCGTCGTGCGCCCCGAGCGGCCGTGCGTGGGCGCGATTTGGGTCGAAGGGTATTGGCGATACACCGGCGTGCGCTTCGTTTGGGTGCGCGCTCACTGGATTGCACCGCGTGACGGCTATCGATTCGTGCCGCCTCGCTGGCACGTCCACGCAGGATACCACTACCACACCCCCGGCTATTTTCGCCCGTACCACGCCAAGGTTCGGCGTCCGGCCTATCATCACTACCGACCGCGGCCCGGCTACGTCTACTACCGAGGGTACCAACGTCCCAATTACCGCAGCCATCATCCCCCCGGGCACTACAAGCAAGGCGTCCCGCAAGCTCGGCACGCCGGCGTGGCTAGACCGCAATCTCGTCCGAGCGCGCCCCGAGTTCGGGTGGGCGTTTCGAGGAACTCGAGACCGAGCAAGGCACGTCAGGTCGCTGCCGTCCAACGACGATGACTCTAGCCTGGGTCCCTGCGATTTGGTCTTCACGCCAACAACCAAGCAGACTCCTGGTACGATGCGTGCAGGTGTGTGCAATGGCTGCCTCCGAGTCCGTGCAGGTCCACTACGAAACGCGAATTGGTGCACCCTTGGATTCGGTGTTCCCCCTGGCTTGTCCAGTCGAGGAGTACAAATGGATTCCCGGGTGGAAATGCGATTTGGTGCATTGTCCCAACGAACGGGTGGAGCAAGGCACGGTGTTCGACGAATACTCGTCGGCGCCCTTTCTCGCGGGCAAGGCCTGGGCGAAAACCACGTGGACCGCCGTGCTTCACGACCCCGATCGACATCGCGTCCACTACGCGATCAAGAACGTGGCTTCGGACAACCTGTATAGGATCGAATTCTCGGATGATGGATCCGGCGGAACCCTGGCCCAGCTCGATTTTCGATACTCGGCAAGTGGTCCGCTGGGACGCAAGGTCATTCGCAAGCGCGGGGAAGCAAAGATCGAGCTGATGCTTCAAGTCCTCGCGGCGATGCTCCGGCACTACTGCGAAAGCGGAGAGCTGGTCCCACGCGATCGCATTGCGCGATTGATTGCGACCAGTGACGCAGTGACCGTGACCGACCGTGTTCGATTTCTCCTGAACACGGTCGCGATGTTGCGCAAACGAGATCCATTGAGGCAGCGCTATCTGACCGAGCTCGCCGCGGGGCTGCGATGATTGGCACCTTTCGCTTGGGCGGCGGTTCAAAGAGCAAGAAGAAAGGCACTTAGCCCGTTCGCTAAGTGCCCGACGTCGTTAGTTGCGCGGGCCGGATACGCACAGCGTTGTCCGGCGGAGTTTGGGGTGCCGATGGAGGTGGTGATTGCTACGCAGCCGGCCGGCCCCTACCAGGGCACCGGTGCTCGCGCGCCTCGAAGCCAAAGCCGCGGATGGGCTTCACCCTCATTATTGGCCACGCGCCGGAACCACCCACAGCCCGATCGTCTCAGTGATTGCCGTCGCAGACCGTGCCGTCGCCCTCGGGTGACTCGGGCACGCCGTTGCCGCAGCAGTAGCGGTTGCTCTTGCGGCCGGACGTGACGCCGTCGCAGTCGCTGGCGCAGTTCTCGCAGTCCTCGCCTGCGTCGCATACGCCGTCCCCATCGCACAGACAGACAGGTGCCGTGCTGCAGTCGGCGTCGTCGCAGTCGACCAGCTCGTCGCAGTCGTTGTCGACGCCGTCGTCACACGAAACCTCGCTGGGCTCCGTCGGGGTGCAGCCCCCGTTCGGCACGCAATTCCCCTGCCCGTCGCAGGTTCCGTTCCCACCGTCGCACGCGTTGGTGTTGTTCGAGGTCCCGCAGACTCCACCGTCACACAGCGGGTCGATACACTCGTTGCCAGTCGCCGGGCAGTCCTCGGGGACCGAGCATTCCGCGTTCGGCACGCAATTGCCCTGCCCGTCGCAGGTTCCGTTCCCGCCGTCGCACGCGTTGGTGTTGTTCGAGGTCCCGCAGACTCCACCGTCACACAGCGGGTCGATACACTCGTTGCCAGTCGCCGGGCAGTCCTCGGGGACCGAGCATTCCGCGTTCGAAGGGCTACCCCACGTGGCCGAAGCCATCACTTCGGGCTCGGCCATGCCGGTGGCCTGCCAGGCGTCGAGTAGATCTGCGCCAGTGGACGCCAGGAATGGAATGCTGCCATCGTTCGCCAGATAGAGGAACTGGATGTACTCCCAGCTGGTGGGCTGGTACAGCAGGTCGATCTCTGCGTAGGTGGCCTCCACCGGGGGATTCAGGGCGACGACGTCGAAGTAGTCGTAGGTACCTCCAGGACCGGGGCTCCCGTACTGATCCGCGGGCACCGGCAGAGCGTTCCGCGTCTGAGCCGTGTCGAAGCTCAAGCCGTAGGGTGGGATTCGATTGTCGGACTTGACGACGTTGTTGAGCACGAAGTGAAAGGACTCGTGGCTCGTGCCTGGAGCTTGGGCCGCCACGTCGCCAAGGTCGGCGGCGATGGCACCCGTGGCCGTGTCGAAGGCGACCGGCATGCTCGGGTCGTAGCCGAGGTCGAGCAGCTGGTTCGCCCACTCCTGACTGACCGCGCCGTGGGCTTCATAGACGCGCGTCGAAGCGGGATCGAGCAGCGTTCGCACGGCTATCGGAGTGCCTTCGAGCCAGACGTCGACGTCGCCGTAGGCGCCGTCCTCCGCGAGCAGCGTGCCGACGTGGTCGTACCACCGCACGTTGAGCCACATGCGCCGCCCTTCGGGGTATCCGCTGATGAGCTTGTGCGCGGTCAAGTTGACGACGCGCACGCTGTCGCCTTCAACCGTCAGCGAGGCCGCCTTGTGGAGGTTCTGCCGCGCGCGAATCGCGCCATCGTTCATGGCGGCCGTCTCATCGGAGGTCAGGCCGCCACCGATGACGAGCCGACCGAGGCTATCCAAGTACTGGATGGCGTCGGGCATCCAGTAGTTGCCGCCGGTGAGGTCGTGCAGAGGAAGGTCCGCGCGGACCGGGACCCCTTTCTTGTTGCAGCCCGGACCTGTGACGGGTGGCATGTGGCAAGTCTGGCAGCTGAAGGTGCGGACCGTGCCGTCCGCGTAGTCGCCAACCTGCGAAGCCTCCAAGATGGCCCCGGCTTGGAGCTCGGGCGGAAGGTCGCCGAGCTCATTCAGCGGCCGTTCGTAGAACCAGCTCGCGACATGCTCGCTATAGGTGCGCTCTACGATCCCGTAGGCATAGGGCGGGTTTTTGAAGGCAGCTTGCTCGCCGACCGGAGCCCCCAGCACGCCGCTGAAGTCGCCCGACGCAAGGGGAACCTGGGCGCCGTTGTTATGCGCCAGGTCGCCGACGACGGGGTTGGACACGTCGTGGCAGGTTCCACAAAGATCGGAGGAGCGGTGGAACTGCGACTTCATGTCTTGATGTCGCGCCGCCGCGTCGTCGTATGGGCCGAGCTTCTCTGAGCCGCCCCAGACGGCGTATTGACCGCCGCCGTAGTGGGGCTCGGTCGAATCGGCGATGAAGGGCGGAAACTGCTCGCCCACGTGCTCCAAGCCGTCCGGATCGGTCAGCGTGTGGCACAGATCACACGAGACCCCAGAGGCGTCGTTCTCGCTCAGACCGGAGCCGTCCGTCGGCGTCGACCGGCCGCTCAGCCAGCCATCGGCCGAGTGACACCGGATACACAGATCGCCGCTGCCGTCGAAGTCCTGCTCGGCGATGGCCACGGTGGCCCAAAAGATCGGGTCGCGCGTGGCGTGCGCCATCATGCTGCCCCGCCAGTTGTGGGCCGGCTCGACGGCCGCATCGTAACCCCCATGGCAGTTGTCGCACTTCGTTGGCGATTCGAGGGTCGACACCTCGCCCGGCTGCGTGCCTGGCATCTGCACGACCGCTGGCACTTCCGTGGCCGCGTAGGCGATCGCCACTGTGACTAGGAGCGCCGCGGCGATCCCTAGGAAAAACCTCAAGCGATGCACGGCTGACCTCCTCTCGGATTGACTTGCACCACTCTGCAGAGCGTGCGTCTTTGCCTTGTCAAAACGCATGCAAATGGCGTTCCGGTCCGGAATCATTCTTCTTTTCGTGACCCAGGCGCGCAGTTTCTGCGTTTCGAGGCGCGATCGCGCAGTGGGTGCGTGGGCGTCTCTGTTGGCGAGACTTTCTCACACCTTGCTGACGGCGCTTGTCGGTGGCTGCGAAAGCTTCTGCTCTGTTAGAACAGGGCGGCTCGATGCGATCGTGATGGTCAGGTCGGGCTGGAACTGGGAGGCGGCGCGCGATGGAACCAACGATTATCACATGGGTGCTCGTCGTCTGGGGTGTGATCACCTTGGCGCCGCTGACAGCTGTGCAAATGACCCTTCTGCTGAGCCCGCACAGCACTCGGTCGAAGGAGTGGGTGATCGGCAAGCACGAAGACTGGCGAGACAAGACGCATTTCCGCTTCGCTCTGGGCGCCGCTTGGGCTGATTGGCTGGTTGCTGTCCCGCTGTTCGTGGCCGGCGTTGTCGGGGTGTTTCTCAGCGAGGCCTGGGGGTACGTGCTCTTTGGAGCGGCAGGGACGATCTCGCTCTACATCAACATCATCCTGTGGGTCACAGAGAAGGAGTACGTCTATCCCTCCCGCGGACCACTCAGGTACTTCACCTACTACTGGGGATTCTTCGTCTACTGGGGTGCGGCCACTCTGGTGTACTCTGCCTTACGCGTCGGTGGTGTCGCATTCTGAGACGCGCCAAGGAAACAAAAGCCCGCCAAAACCGACGAGCCGGTTTTGCGGTTGCGGGGGCCGGATTTGAACCGACGTATCTGGCGTGGGCCAGTCGGGAGCCGAACGTGCTTGTAGGCTCGACGCGAAGCGTTGAGCGAGGAGAAGATCCCACATGGACAACTGCCCCCGGCGGCAGAACTCCATCCGGATCCCAACCCTACTTTACCAGTGATTCGGGACCGCCGTTGGGACCAGTCCCGGCGTCGGTGCCTCGTCGTCAAACCGCTAACTCGTTGAGATCGCAGCGGACGCGACAGGATTCGAACCTGTGACCTATGCCTCCGGAGGG